>DASQFE010000518.1:0-7558 GCA_035633295.1 Ilumatobacteraceae bacterium
TAGTTGTCGAGCATCGCCGAGAACCGCCACGTCTGAGAGATGTGTCGGTCGAGGCTGTGGCTCTTGTATTGCGTGAGCACGACGATCTTGAGGTACCCGGCGTTCGCGAAGTTCGACAGCGCGAAGTCGATCAAGCGGTACGTTCCGGCGAATGGAACCGCCGGCTTGGCTCGGTCGTTCGTGAGCGGTTGGAGCCGCTTGCCCTCGCCTCCGGCGAGCACGATCACGAGCACTTTTGGTTCAGGCTTCATCAATCTCCAACGTACACACCATCGTTGGCATCATCCCGACAGTTCGGCGTAGAGGGCGGAATATTCATCTGCGGGCAACCTCCACGACCAGTCGATACTCATGATCCGACGCTGCAGTGCGTGGTGCCGTCGGCCATCGCGGATCCGGCGAGCTGCTCGGAACATTGCGGCCAACAGGTCCTCCGACGCAACACGACCGGCAACGAATCCTGTCCCCTGTCGGTCGAGGTCGGCGTCGAGCACGGTGTCGACCAAGCCGCCGACAGCGGTGACGATCGGAATCGCGCCGTAACGCATCGCCTGCATCTGCGTGAGCCCGCACGGTTCGAATCGGCTCGGCATGAGGTAGGCATCGGCACCGGCGAACATGAGGTGCGAGAGCGATTCGTCGTATCCCTCGACGAACGCAAACGACTCGGGGTGCTCACCGGCGAGATGGCGGAGATGGGCGGCCAAACCCGCGTCACCGGAGCCGAGAATCGCCAGCCGCATCGGAATCTGTTCGAGCAGCGCCACGAGCGGCACCAACAGATCGATGCCCTTCTGGTGAGTGAGTCTGGTGACCACGGTGGTGAGGGGAACCCCGTCGACGGCAAAGCCGAGCCGGACGTGCAACGCCCGCCGATTGGCGTCACGGGTGGTCAGTGTGGCCTGATCGAACACGGCGTCGATGAGCGTGTCGGTCGCCGGGTTCCACACGTCGGTGTCGATGCCATTGAGGATGCCCACGACATCGCCGCCGCGCATGCGCAGCTGCTCATCGAGCCCGAAGCCGCCTTCACGGGTCACGATTTCGGTCGCATAGTGCGGCGACACAGCAACGATCCGGTCGGCGAGCGCCAACGCGCCAGACAGGGGATTCGTGTCGCCCCACCACTCGTAGTGTGCCGATCGAGGGCCGATCAGCGGGAGCCACGACCCATCGGTGACACCCTGGTACGCCAGGTTGTGGAGCGACAGGACCGTCGGCGGCGGGTCGTCGAGTGCCGCAAGCACCGGTCCGGTGTGCCAGTCGTTGAGATGGAGCACATCGGGTCGCTCGAGTTCGACGTACGCCGCCACAGCACGCGAGAAGCGGAAGAAGCGTTCACTGTTGTCGAACCAACCCTCCCCACTGTCCGTCAGGTAGGGATGTGAACGAGCCATTCCCGGCACCGACACCAGATGAAGGCGGCCGACGACTGGATGCAGCCCGATGCGGACGCTCGCCGGTCCGACCCACTCCGGAACATCGAGGTTGATGACCTCCTCGTCGACGAGTTCGACCCCGCCGTAGTCGGGCATCACGAGTTCGACATCAACACCCTGGCGCCGCAGCTCGGCACCGAGCCCCGCGGCCGCCGAAGCGAGCCCGCCGACAGTCGCAACAGGTGCGAGTTCGGCAGTTGCAAAGACGACCCTCATGGGTTCCAGTCTGCCCGGTCGCGCGCTTGACTGAATGGATGTCAGATTTCGCCGCATCGCCCGAGCCCTCAGATGACGCGGTGAGCGCTGACATCCTGCTTCTCGGGCGGTTGCTCGGCGATGCGATCCGAGCAACGGAAGGAGACGACACGTTCGAACTCGTCGAACACGTCCGCCGGCTGGCCGGCGACGGTCGGCGCAGCGGGATCAGCTCGGTTGACGCAATCCGAACGGCCCTCAGCAGCCGTCCACTCGCCGAGCAGATCCTCGTACTCCGGGCGCTCGACTGGCTGTCGCTGTTGGCGAACACTGCCGAAGACGTGCACATCGAGCGTCGCCGACGACGCGATCGGGAGGTCGCTGGACCACCTCGTTCCGGGAGTCTGCGTGCGGCAATCGATCGCATCCTCGCCGCGGGTGTCGCACCGCAACAGCTCCTTGCTGTGGGAGCCCAGATCCAGGTGACACCCGTCATCACGGCGCATCCCACCGAGGTTCGTCGCAAGACCATCCTCGAAGTGCTCGAGGAAGTCGCCGAGTTGCTCGACCGGCGCAGCCGACTCACCGATTCCGTCACCGACGAGATCGAACAGCAACTCTCGGTGTGCGTGCTGTTGCTCTGGCAGACAGCGCTGCTCAGGCTCTCCAAGCTGCGCGTGCGCGACGAGATCAACGAGGCGATCCGCTATTACGGAACGAGCCTGTTCGACGTGATCCCGTCGCTCACGAAGGACTACGAGAACGCACTCGCATCCACGGCCCAGACGGACAACCGCGTGGACGCCACCCGCACCATCGCCATGGGGTCGTGGATCGGTGGTGACCGCGACGGAAATCCCTTTGTGACCGCCGAAGTGCTGCGGTACGCGATCCACCGCCAGACCGAGACCGCCCTCGAACACCACCTACGTGCCGTGCATCACCTGTCGCATCGACTCTCGATGACCGACCGACTGGTGACTCCGACGCCGGAACTGCTGGCGCTCGCTGCAGCCTCGGGAGACGACTCGCCCTTTCGCGCCGACGAGCCATACCGGCGTGCGCTGCGCGGTATGCACGCCCGGCTGTATGCATTTGCTCGCGCCGTCATCGATCCTGCCGATCAACCACCCGGGCCGCTGCCGGCGCAGCAGCTCTCGGCGTACGACAACATCGACGACCTGGTCGGCGACCTCGACACGGTCATCCGGTCCTTGCAGACCCACGGAGCCGGCGCGATTGCCGAACAGATCGTCGAACCCGTTCGGCGCAGCGTGGCGGTGTTCGGAGCCCACCTCTGTGGGCTCGACCTGCGTCAGAACTCCGCCGTCCACGAGCAGGTCATCGCCGACCTGTTCAGGGCTGCGGCTGTCTGCGATGACTACCTCAGCCTCCACGAGGCCGCACGCGTTGGGCTCCTCGAGGCCGAGCTGCGAACCCCCCGACTGCTGCGCCATCCGGCCGCCACCTATGGCGAGACCACCTGCGTCGAACTCGCCATCCTCGACGAAGCCGCAGCAGCCGTCGACCGAGTCGGGCGCGCGGTCCTGCCTCAATACGTGATCTCCATGGCCCACGACGTCAGCGATGTACTCGAAGTCGCCGTCCTGCTCAAAGAAGTCGGACTCGTCACCGCAGCCACCTCTGATCGCCATGCCGCCACAAAGCTCGACATCGTGCCGCTCTTCGAGACGATCGACGATCTCCACCGGTCGCCCGACGTGCTCCACCGACTGCTCACCACTGGGATGTACGCCGACCTCGTACGGTCGCGCGGCGGCCAGGAGGTGATGATCGGCTACTCCGACTCGAACAAGGACGGCGGATACCTGTGCTCACAGTGGAGGCTGTCTGCAGCGCAATCGGCCCTGACCGCCGTCGCCGATGAGGCCGGGGTCGAGCTCCGTTTCTTCCACGGCCGTGGGGGCACGGTCGGGCGGGGCGGCGGCCCCGCATACCAGGCGATCTTGGCACTCCCGCCTGGTTCAGTCGACCGCTCCATCCGGCTCACCGAGCAGGGCGAAATGGTCGCCGCGAAGTACTCCAACCCGGCAATGGCGCGTCGGAACCTCGAGACACTCGTGGCGGCGACACTGGAAGCGTCACTGCTGCACACAACGGCACACATGGCGCCGATCGAACCGTCGTTCATCGCCGCAATGGACGAACTCGCCGACCTCGCGTTCCACGCCTACCGACGGCTCGTCTACGGCGACGACCGTTTCGTGACGTTCTTCCGCTCGATCACACCGACCGACGAGATCGCCAAGCTGAACGTCGGCAGTCGACCCGCCTCTCGTACTGCGTCGGCCGCAATCGAAGACCTGCGGGCGATCCCGTGGGTGTTCGGTTGGACACAGTGCCGACTGATGATTCCGGCATGGTTCGGTGTCGGAACGGCGATCGAATCGTATGTGGGCCAGACCGACCGTCTCGATCAGCTGGCGGCGATGTACCGCGAGTGGCCGTTCTTCCGGTCGGTGATCGACAACATGGGCATGGTGTTGGCAAAGACCGATATCGACATCGCCCGCCGGTACGCCGACGTCCTGGTGGAAGACGACGAGATGCGCTCGGACATCTTCGGTGCGATCGCCGACGAGCACCGGCGCACCGTCGAGTGGCACGGCCGCATCACCGGATCGCCAACTCTGCTGGCCGACAATGACCTGCTGGCACGAAGCCTCCACAACCGATACCCGTACCTGGATCCTCTCCATGTGATGCAGGTCGACCTCTTGCGCAGGTTCCGTGACGGAGACCACGACGAGATCGTCGAACGCGGCATCCTGCTGTCGATCAACGCCATTGCGACCGGTCTGCGGAACTCTGGCTGACGGCAGCTGGTCGGGCAGTCGTAGGATCACTCGCCATGGCGATCTCGATCAGGGCCCGTGCAGCCCGCAGGCTCCTCACCCGTGTATCGAATGGTCCTGAGCGCACCGTTGACGAGGCTCGCCAACGCATGGATCAAATCGATCGACTCCCCCGACCCCGCCACGTCGACTACATCGACACGCTCATCGGCGGCATCCCTGCAATCGTTGCGACTCCCACCGCAGTCGCGCCCGTCCGCCACCTGCTGTACATCCACGGTGGCGCCTACGTGGTGGGTTCACCGAAGAGCCACATCGCCATGGTCGCCAACTTGGCCAAGCGAGCCTCGGCGACCGCAACGGTGATCGAGTACCGACTCGCACCTGAGCACGTGTATCCGGCTGCGATCGACGACTGTGTGGCGGCGTACCGGGCGCTGATCAACGATGTCGATCCCGCGACGGTCACGATCGCCGGCGACTCGGCCGGCGGAGGGGCCACGTTGTCGACCCTCGTGGCGCTGCGCGACGCCGGCGATCCGTTGCCGGCGGCGGCATATCTCCTGTCACCGTGGACCGACCTCACCGGCTCGGGCGAGTCGGTGATCACTCGGGCGGCGGCCGATCCGATGATCGATGGCGCCAAGATCGCCAAGGCCGGGCGCGTCTACGCCGGAGACGTCGCGCTCGATGACCCGGGTGTGTCTCCGCTGTTCGCCGACCTCGCCGGCTTGCCGCCGATGCTGATCCAGACCGGGATGGACGAGGTGCTGCTGTCTGACTCGACTCGACTCGCCGACCGGGCCCGCGAGGCCGGCGTCGAGGTCACCCTCGACCTCGCCGAGGGTATGTGGCACGTGTATCCGTCGTTCGCGCGGATGATGCCAGAGGCGACGAATGCGCTCGTCCGCGCGGCGGTGTTCATGCGGTCACGCACGCCGGCAACGGTGACCGTGTGAATGCGACCCCCCGCTATCCCGAACTCGGCTTCTACACGCTCGCCGGTGGCGCCCAGAACCCACGCGATCTGATCACCGAGTGCGCTCGTGCCGAGGAACTCGGCCTCGGGGCGGTGTTCATCAGCGAGCGCTTCAACGTGAAGGAGGCGGTCACGCTGTCGGGTGCGGCCGCAGTGGCGTCGACCAACCTCAAGATCATCACGGGCGCAACGAACCACAACACGCGCCATCCCATGGTCACCGCGTCGTACGCCACCACCATGCATCGGCTCACAGGTGGCCGATTCGTGCTCGGGATCGGACGCGGCATCGCGCCGATGTTCGACGCGTACGGGATCCCTCGGATCACGACCGCTCAAATGGAGGACTTCGCCGGATTGATGCGCCGCCTCTGGCACGGCGAGACCATCATCGGCCACGACGGACCCGTCGGGCAATACCCGGTACTGCGGCTCGATCCGACCTTCGACGAGGACATCGACCTCGGCCTCGTGGCGTTCGGCCCCAACTCGCTGGAGCTCGGCGGCAGGGCGTTCGACCACGTGATCCTGCACACATTCTTCTCCGACGAGACCCTCCAGCGTTGCGTCACCACGGTGAAGCGCTCCGCCGAACAGGCCGGTCGTGATCCGGCCAGCGTCACGGTCTGGTCGTGCTTCGCCACGATCGGCGATCATCTGACGGAGCCGGCGCGGCTGAAGAAGACAGTCGGACGCTTGGCCACATATCTGCAGGCCTACGGCGATCTGATGGTGGAGACCAACCGTTGGGATCCAGGGGTGCTCGCCCAGTTCCGATCCGATGAGGTGGTGGCCGGTTTCCGCAGCGCGATCGATGTCGACGCAACCACCGAACAGCTCGAGCACATCGCCACGCTGATCCCCGACGAGTGGTTGGCGCCCTCAGCAACAGGCAGCGCCGCAGCGTGCGCGGCAGCCGTACGCGGCCAGTTCGATCTCGGTGCCGACGCCGTCATCATGCACGGTGCATCGCCCGACGAACTCGCCCCGATCGTCGCCGCCTACGCCGCCGACGCAAACTGACGACACGACCGGTCATCACGCTCGCCACCTTCCCGAAAAATGCGCCGGAAAACGCCCTGGATGGCGCATTTTTCGGGTTGGCTCAACCGGCGTTGGGCTCCAACTCGTGGACCACGAGCGCAGCGACACGGCGAAGGGTGTCGAGTTGGTCGTCGTCGAGGTGGCGCGGTCGGTAGTCGGCAACACACAGCGTGCCAACCCTGCTGCCATCGGCAAGCGTCAGCGGCATCCCGGCATAGAAGCGGATACGTGGTTCGCCCACAACGACGGGATTCTCGGCAAAGCGTGGGTCAGCGAGCGTGTCGGGAACCTCGAGCACGTCAGGTTCGAGGATGGCGTGAGCACACAGCGACAGGTCGCGCGGCGTCTCGGTGACATCAGAGCCGTGGCGAGACTTGAACCACTGCCGATCGGCGTCGACGAAGGTCACCAACGCAACCGGAACGTCGAGTTCGGCGCTGATCCCAGCGGTGTAGCGATCGAATCGCGCCTCGGGCTCGGTGTCGAGGATGTGGAGCGCATGGAGTGAGGCGAGGCGCTGCTCCTCGTCGATGGGAAGCGGAGCGTTCTCCCAACGGGCAGCGCGCCGGAGCAGCCACGCGCGCAGCTTGGTACGGAGGTAGAACTCGCTCGCAGGCCACACCAACCACTCGGTGATGTTCGTTTCCTCGGCGTCGGGTCGCCGGCGGGCGCTCGTGCGGCCCACCATGATCAAGGGCACGTCGTTGCCGTACGGGGCATCGAGCCCTCGGATCGCTGCCGCCAGATCGAAACCGTCATCGTCCTGTTCGCTGAGCGCTTCGACGAGCACGATGCCGGGTCGACTGGTCCGCACCGTCTCGAACGCTTCTCGTACGTCGCCCACGACGCTGACATCGAGTTTTTCGGCCCGCACCGCCTCACCGAGTGCGTCGACGATCTCGGGTGATCGAGCGCACACCACGACCGTCGTCGAGTGCGGCACGAGCGCCGACGTGGCGACGCGCTGCTCTGGTCGATGGTCGGTCCCGCCCCGCACCGATTTGCTGCGGAGCTCGATGACCATGCCCTCCTCGGCCGCGAAGATCTCACCGCTGTACCCGCACGCAGCAGCGTGAGCGTGAGCG
>DASQFE010000519.1:0-18686 GCA_035633295.1 Ilumatobacteraceae bacterium
GGATTCCTGATCGGCAGCAGCGGCGAGTCGTACGCCGGACTGTTTCAGCTGATCGGATGGATCGTCGGCATTCCGGGGCTGATTCTGAGTTGGTGGACCGGGATCGCCTATATTCCGCAGGTGCGTCGGGCCATTGCGGGATCCGCTCGCTCTGCAGTAGTTCCAGCTGACACGTGAACCCAGGTACGGTGGCACCATGAACATCCCTCCCGAACTTCGCTACTCCACCGACCACGAGTGGGTGCGCGTCGAAGGCGACGTCGTCACGATCGGGATCACCGAGTACGCCCAAGACGCGCTCGGCGACGTGGTGTTCGTGGAGATGCCCGAGTCGGGTGCCGCCGTTTCGGCCGGAGCAACCTTCAGCGAGGTCGAGAGCACGAAATCGGTCAGCGACATCTATGCGCCGGTCAGTGGTTCGATCAGCGCCGTCAACGAGGCGCTCGATTCGCAACCGGAGCTCCTCAACAGTGACCCCTACGGCGAGGGTTGGATCTGTCGGATCACGATGACCGACGCGGCCGAGCTCGACACACTGATGGACGCCGACGCCTATCGGGCGTTGACGGAGGGCTGATCTTGAGTACCTATGTCTTCTGCAACCAGTGCGGGCACCGCAACCCGCCGTCGAGCAGCTTCTGTTCGAGCTGCGGGACACCGCTCGACTCGCTCGATGATCGAACGATCACGCTCAGCGCCGTCGACCCGCTCCAGGACTCTGCCGGATCCGACGACGACCTGGTCGTGGCGATCGGCGAGCTGCCCAACGAGGTCGGTGTGCTCATCGTGCGCGCCGGGGCCCAGGCCGGCGCCCGATTTGCCCTCGATGAAGTGGTCACCCACCTCGGCCGACACCCCGATTCCGAGATCAGCCTCGACGACATCACGGTGTCTCGACGTCATGCAGAGATCGAGCGCACACCCGACGGGTATGTGGTCACCGATGCGGGATCGCTCAACGGCACGTATGTGAATCAGGAGCGCATCGACAAGATGCTGCTTCGTCACGGCGACGAGCTCCAGATCGGCAAGTTCCGCCTGGTGTTCTTCGAACGGCCCGATGCCTGATTCCGCGCCGCCCGCAACGACGTCGGTGATCGGGCAGCCCCCGATACCCGGCAGTCATCTGTCGATCGGCGAGGTGCTGGCGCTGTTGCTCGAGGAGTTCCCCGACGTCACGATCTCCAAGATCCGGTTCCTCGAGAGCCAGGGCTTGATCGATCCGGAACGCACGGCCTCGGGATACCGCAAGTTCTACGGCGACGACGTCGAGTTGCTTCGCTGCATCCTGCGCGAGCAGCGCGAAAACTACCTGCCGCTGCGGGTCATCAAGGATCGCATCGACTCCGGCGAGATCGACCCGACCAACGAGCACCCACGACCGCGTGGCATCAAGAACGTGTCGGATACCTCCGATATCCCACGACCCGACGAACACCCGAGCGCCGGCGGCGTTCGCCGAACCGCCGAATCGAACGGTGTCGAAGCTGAAGCCGTGACAGGAGCAGCAGTGCTGTTCCAGCGCACCGATACGCCGGCCGAATCGGCACCGGTGGAGGCGGCTCCGGTGGTCGCTCCTGCGTCGGCCTCGATTGGCGCCGTACTGCCGGGGCTCGTGCTCACGGCCGACGAATTGTGCGCAATGGCGGGTCTCACGCGTGCGCAACTGGGCGATCTGCAGTCGTACGGCGTGGTCGTCTCGCAATCGAATCGCCCTGACGGACCGTTCGATGAGGATGCTGTCGAGATCGCCACGGTGTCGAAACGACTCCTCGATGCCGGTCTCGAACCGCGACACCTTCGTGGCTGGCGCGTTGCGGCCGATCGGGAGGTCGGATTGCTCGAACAGCTCATCCAGCCGTTGCTGCGCCAGCGCAACCCGGAGGCGCGAGCCCAAGCGGTGGCGCAGCTGAGCGAGCTCGAGGTCGTCGGTGGGCGTCTCCGGGCGGCGATGATGCGTTCGTCGCTGCGCCAACACGGCGCACACTGAACACGACGCCGTTGCGCACGGCCGGCCCGGGTACAGTGGCAACCGTGGTCCCTTTGGAATTGATCGGTGTGCGGGTCGAAGTTCCCGCGAATACGCCGATGTTGCTCCTGCGCGAGGCCGAGGGTCGCCACCGGCTGCTGCCGATCTACATCGGCAATCCTGAGGCGTCGGCGATCCACTACGCCCTCGAAGGTGTTGAACCACCACGCCCGCTGACACACGATCTCATGCTGATCCTGCTCGGTGAACTCGGTGCCACCGTGACCAAGGTCGTCGTCACCGAGATACGTGATCGCACCTACTACGCCGAGTTGCATCTCGCGACCGTCGCAGGCGACAAGGTCATCTCTGCCCGTCCGTCCGATGCCGTCGCGCTGGCCATCCGAAGCGGGGCGCCGATGTTCGCGTCAGATGCACTGATCGATGAGGTCGGTCAGGAGCCGGTGATCGAAGCCGAGGATGACGCCGCTGAAATCATCGATGAGTTCAAGGACTTCATCGAGAACGTCAGCCCCGAAGACTTCCAGTAGTCCCTCCGATCGACCTCGGCCGTTGACGACCGGTCGGGTCTTTCCGGACCCGACCCCGAAAGACCGGTCGTTCATTGCCTGACTCGGCACAGGCGGTTTCGGCCCCTATCCTTGCTGCGTGCGTCTTCGATCTGTTCTCGCTCGTGCGACCTTGCTCGCGGCCGTCGTGGGCGCCACGGTGGTCACTGCGGTCTCTGCCCCTGTCGGGACGGTTTCGGCGGCGGGTGCCACCAGCGCCTACGTGGCGATGCCGGTGTCTCAACGTCTCGTTGACACTCGCCTGACCACTGCGCTGGCTCCGGGAGGCTCACTCTCGGTCAGCGTCACCGGCGCCGCTCCGCTCCCGGCCACAGGCACAGTGACCGCAGCGGTGCTCAACCTCACCGTGACCGCACCGTTCGGCGCCGGCTTCTTCACTGTCTGGCCGCACACCAGTGCTCGTCCGGAAGCATCCAACCTCAACATCGACGAACTGCAGTCACTTGCCGGGGGAGCGGTTCCCAACCTGGTGACGGTGCCCGTCGGGGCTGACGGTGTGGTCGACGTCTACAGTAGTGCCGGCGGCAACGTCATTGTCGACCTCCTCGGCTACTACACGGCGGCCGACACCGCTACTGCGGGCCGGTTCGAGGCGCTGGCAGCCCCGACTCGGGTCATGGACACGCGGCGCGTCGCCACGTTCGCTCCCGGAGAGACCCGAGCGTTCACGATCCCCGGCGCGGCCGGGGCGAACGCCGTGGCAGTCAACCTCACCTCGCTCACCACTACCCCCGGCTACTGGCAGGTGTATCCGACGGGCGGTGCCGCACCCGCAACATCGAACCTCAACTCGCCGGCGGGCTTCAACGCCGTGGTCGCCAACCAGGCGATCGTCACCGTCGACGCCGGCGGCTCGATCAACATCTTCTCCGAGCAGGGCGGCGACCTGCTCATCGACCTCGTGGGCACGTACACCGGAGCCGGTGCGCCGGCAAGCACCATCGGGCTGTTCGTGCCGACCACCTCGCCGACCCGCATCGTCGACACGCGCAGCGCGGCGCTCAATCCGCTCGGCGGTGCCACCCGCCCCGAGCCGGCCTCGACGTTCGAGGTACCCGTGTCGACCAACCCGGCAATCGGCCGGCCGGACGTCTCCGCGGTCGTGCTCAATGCAACGAGCGCCGGGACTCTCACCACCGGATTCGTCACGGTGGGCACCGCAGGCGCGACGGCTCCCGGTGCGCGACCCTCGACGTCGACGATGAACGTCGTGCGCCCAGCGCAGATTCTCGCGAATCATGCCATCGTCCCGGTGTCGACCCGCGGGTTCTCGATGTTCACCGAGGCCGGCGGCGACATGATCGCCGACCTTGCCGGATACTTCCTCGGGAGTCCGTCGGCGGCGCCGTTCGGTGTGCCCGTCAAGGCGCCGTCTCCCGGGTGTGCGACACCCAGGGTCGGCTACGCGTCGGCTCCGGTCGGCCCCATCGTGTTCGGATCGTCACGCTCTGCGGTGGCAACGCTGCAGGGCCGCCTGCTGGCGTTGGGTTTCTGGAACGGTGGTGCCGACGGTGGCTACGGGCTCACGACCGTCCAGGCGGTCATGGCATTTCAGAAGTGGAGGGGATTGCCGGCGACCACGGTCGTCGATGTTGTAACGGCCACAGCTTTGAACCTGCAGGTCTGTCGCCCCGGGGCTGCCACGACCACCGGCACCCTGCTCGAGGTGGACAAGGGCAAACAGATCGCCTATGTGGTTCAGAATGGCCAGACGCGCTACATCTTCAACGTGTCCACCGGCAACGGCGAGAGCTACGACGAGGAAGACCAGAAGAACGCCGGTGCGCGAAGCATCGGCATCGCATTGACGCCTACCGGCACGTTCCGCACGTACCGCGAAACCGACGACCCCCGCTACGAGAGCGACCTGGGCACGCTGTATCGACCCAAGTTCGTGGTGGGCGGGATTGCTGTGCACGGCGCCCGGAGTGTTCCGAACTTTCCGGCGTCACATGGTTGCATTCGGGTGGCGAACCCGGTGATGGATCTCATCTGGGGCGAGAACCTGCTCCCGCTGCGATCCACCGTGGTGATCCGCGACTGACGCGTCACACAACGTGCGTGTCAGTCGTACAGCGCTTCGTTGATCTTGCGCAGCCGGGCGACCAGCGTTTCGATGACGTGCATCGCAATGTCGGGCTCCTCGCGCAGCAGCGTGCGCATGTTCCAGGCCGACAACCCGAGCGTGTCGAGTTCGCCGGTCGCAACGATCGCCGCCGAACGGGGGCTTCCATCGAGCACGCTCATCTCGCCGAAATGGTCGCCCGGACCGAACGTGGCGACCGATTCACCGTTGATCTGGGCCTCGGCGGTACCGCTGACGACCGTGTACAAGCGGCCGAAGCGACCCGAAGCATCAGCGTCGATCACCGACTCACCCTCGGTGAATTGGTACGGCTTGGTCTGCTGAGCGATCCGTCCGAGCGTCTTGTCGTCGAGCCCCGCGAACAGCCCGACACCCCGGAGTGCGGTCACTGCGCTGTCTTCGTTCTTCATGGCTGACTCCTTGTTGTCGGAACGTCCGAGTTTACTCGCTGTTGACGTGGCGGCCTGAACTCCGTAGAGTTCTCTGTCTCACACGGCCGTAGTTACGCAGGTGTGAGATGTGCGACGTGCTGGACACGGTCGTGATGTTGGGCGAAACGAACCGGAGGAACGTCGTGCAGAACACTTCAGAGGTCACCGCAGCAGAGGGAGACGCAGCCATCACTGGCGATCTCGGATACAGCGGAACCCAAACGGCCAAGGTCGTCGGGATCTCGTACCGACAGCTCGACTACTGGGCGCGGACCGATCTCATCAGGCCGTCACTGAGCGACGCCACGGGGAGCGGGAGCCGACGGGCTTACTCCTACAACGACCTGTTGGAGCTCAAGGCCATCAAGAAGCTGCTCGACGCCGGGATCAAGCTCGAGCAGGTCCGCAAGGTCTTCGAGTACCTGCGCCAGCACGTGTCGACCGACATCGCTGCGGCGCACATCGTCATCGACGGCAGCAGCGTGGTGCTGTGTGACGGCGACCAGCTCGTCGACGTCCTGCGCAACGGTCAGGGCGTGCTCAACGTGCTGTCGCTCGGGGGCGTGCGTGAGGAACTCGAAGCCGATCTGGCCCCGATGGCGGCTGACGCCGTCGACATCGACACCCATCGCCGCACGGGATGACGCTCAAGCGTTCGCCGCTCGACGCCGAGCACCGATCACTCGGGGCAACGATGGTCGAGTTCGGCGGTTGGGAAATGCCGATCGCCTATCCGTCGGGCACCATCGACGAGCACCTGGCGTGCCGCAATCGGGCCGTCATGTTCGACGTGTCACATCTCGGTACCGTACGCGTCGACGGTGCAACTGCCTTCGACACACTTCAGGCAACGCTCACCAACGACCTCGACAAGATCGGGCCGGGACGCGCTCAGTACACCCATCTGCTCGATCCCTCCGACGCGTCGGTTGTCGATGACATCATCGTGTGGTGGCACGCTGACGGAGCGTTCGACGTGATGCCGAATGCGTCGAACACCAGCGGGGTCCGCTCGGCGATCGGCGGCACCGACACCACGAGCTTGCGTGCCATCATCGCGGTCCAGGGCCCCGATGCGAAAGCCCTCGTGGCGTCCGTGTTCCCTGATGCCGGCGCGGTGGGCCGTTTCCGCGTGGCCCGATGCGACTGGAACGGCGTGCCGTGCACGGTGGCCGGTACCGGCTACACAGGTGAGCCCGGCATCGAGATCGCCGTGCCTGCCGAAGCGGCTCCGGCGTTGTGGCGGGCCCTGCTGACGGCGGACATCATGCCGGCAGGCCTCGGTGCGCGTGACACCTTGCGGCTCGAAGCGGCCCTGCCGCTGCACGGTCACGAGCTCGGCGCCGGGATCACGTCGCTGCAGGCCGGCCTCGGCTGGGTCGTGGCCTGGGACAAGCCGTCATTTGTCGGCCGCGATGCGGCCGTCGCCGAGCGCGATCGTGGCATCTCCCGCCGACTGATGGGGATCGCCACCGAGGGCCGACGTCCGACGCGTGCGGGTTGTCTGGTGTCGATCGATGACGTCGCCGTGGGCGAGGTGACGTCCGGGAACTACTCACCGGTGCTCGGCCACGGCATTGCGCTGGCCTTCCTGCCGCCGCACACCGAGCTCGGTACCACCGTGGTCATCGACGTGCGCGGCAAGCCCGTGGCGGGTACCGTCGTCGAGACACCCTTCGTCAAGCACTGACCCCACTGACAGCGATGAGCGAGGAGCCCGGATACCGGCTTTTCGCTCATCGCTCAGTTCTTGGGTGCGGCCTTCTTCGCCGCTCGCTTCTTGGCGGGAGCCTTCTTGGCGGCGGTCCTCTTGGCGGCGGTCTTCTTGGCGGGTGCCTTCTTGGCGGGAGCCTTCTTGGCCGGGGGAGTTGGCGTGTGGATCACCTTGGATTCGGCGACAACGGTGCGCGCCGCCGGGGGAGCAGGCTGACTGCGGGTTCCCGGCACGCGAAATCCCCCGAACAGGCCGCCGGCTGACTCGGCCAGTTGCGTCAGCGGGCTGAGGCGATGCGACACCTCGGCGAGGAGGTCGGAAAACTGCCCGATCTGCGACGGAAGTTGCGTGAAGGCCGGCGTGGTGAGGGTGTCGGCGAGGCGGTTGAGGGCGGGAGCCACGGCCATCGCCGGCCCGCTCAAAACCTGCATCATCTCATCGGCTGCCTTGACCGTGCGGGTCACCTGGGGGATCGCCGCGCGGATCGGCTCTTCGACGTCGGCCAGGAGTGAGTTGAACCGTTCGGTGGTCTCGTTCAGATTCGCCATGGTGCGATTGAAGTTCTCGACGCCCTTCAAGAACTCGTCGACCCCCTTACGAAACTGATCGAGTGAGCGCACGGTCCCCGACAACGGCGCAACGAACAGTGTGAATAGATCAGCGAGCGGGTCGTTTCGGTCCTCGGCCATGTGGTCACGCTACTCGGCGCCGGCGAACGGCTACCGGCTGGCGACGGCGTAGGCCTCCAGCGGCTCGCATGAACACACGAGGTGCCGGTCTCCCTGGGCGCCGTCGATGCGCGACACTGCCGGGAAGTACTTCGACGATCGCAGACCGGCGACCGGGAATGCCGCCAGATCACGCGAGTAGACGCGGTCCCATTCGCCCAGGAGATCCTCCGCCGTATGCGGCGCATGATGCAGGGGACTGTCCTCATGGGCCCACTCGCCCGAGCCGACGCGATCGATCTCGGCTCGAATGGCGATCATCGCCTCACAGAACCGGTCGATCTCACGGAGCGACTCGCTCTCGGTGGGCTCGACCATGAGTGTGCCGGCAACTGGGAAACTCATGGTCGGTGCGTGGAATCCATAGTCCATCAGGCGTTTGGCGACGTCGTCGACCGTGACCCCGGTGGCTTTGGTGATGGGGCGCAGGTCGAGGATGCATTCGTGGGCGACGCGACCGTTGGTGCCGCGATACAGCACCGGGAAGTGAGGGTCGAGGCGTTCGGCGATGTAGTTGGCGGCGAGGATGGCGACCGTGGTTGCGGTGGTGAGACCCTGGCCGCCCATCATCTCGATGTACATCCACGGGATCGCCAGGATGCCCGCCGAGCCGTACGGGGCAGCCGACACCGCACCGACCGGCTGGTCGTCGCGCAGTGGATGGCCCGGCATGAACGGGGCGAGGTGCGATCGCACGCCGATCGGGCCGACACCGGGGCCGCCACCGCCGTGGGGGATGCAGAACGTCTTGTGGAGGTTGAGGTGGCTCACGTCTGCGCCGAACTCGCCGGGCCTGGCGTGGCCGACCAGTGCGTTGAGGTTGGCGCCGTCGACGTAGACCTGGCCTCCTGCGGCATGGATCATCTCGCACAGCGTGCCGACCTCGGCCTCGAACACGCCGTGCGTCGAGGGGTAGGTGATCATGGTGGCCGCAAGGCGATCACCGACGTCGACGATCTTGGCACGCACGTCGTCGAGGTCGACGTTGCCGGAGTCGTCACAGGCCACGACCACCACATCCATACCCGCCATCACGGCGCTCGCCGCATTCGTGCCATGGGCGCTCGACGGGATGAGACACACCGTTCGCTGGTCGTCGCCGCGCGAACGGTGGTACGCGCGGATCGCCAGCAAACCTGCATACTCGCCCTGGCTTCCGGCGTTCGGTTGCAGGCTCACAGCGTCGTAGCCCGTGATCGTGGCCAGACGCTGTTCGAGATCGCCGATCATTTCGAGGTAGCCCTGCACCTGGTCGGTGGGGGCGAAGGGGTGGATGTCGGCGAACTCGGGCCACGTGATCGGCACCATCTCGGAGGTGGCGTTCAGCTTCATCGTGCATGATCCGAGCGGGATCATCGTGCGGTCGAGTGCGAGGTCTCGGTCGCTGAGACGGCGCAGGTAGCGCAGCATCTCGTGTTCGCTGTGGTACCGATCGAAGACCGACTGGGTGAGGAAGTCGTCGGTTCGACGACTGGTGACGGGGAGGCCATCGGCCACCTCATCGAATTGTGCCGGGTCAACGGCCGAACCACCGAGGGCGCTGACGATTGCGTCGACGTCGCCAACTGTCGATGTCTCATCGAACGTGAGGGCCACGGTGGTGTCGTCGATTCGTCTGATGTTGAATCCGGCGCCGAGCGCTGCGGCAACGCTGGCATCGGCTGACGGCACCGACAGGCTCAACGTGTCGAACCAGGTGGCGTTGCGCACCTCCACTCCGCTGGCAGTGAGCCCGGCCGCGGCGATGGACGTGAGTCGTTGGACGCGCTCGGCGATGCGGGTCAGGCCCTCGCGTCCGTGCCAGGCGGCGTAGAGGCCCGCGATGTTGGCAAGGAGTACCTGAGCGGTGCAGATGTTCGACGTTGCCTTCTCGCGTCGGATGTGCTGCTCACGAGTCTGCAGCGCGAGCCGCAGCGCCGGACGGCCCGCGGTATCGGTGCTGACGCCCACGATGCGACCGGGCATCGAGCGGGCAGCGCGTTCGTGAGCAGTGAGGAACGCGGCGTGCGGCCCGCCGAACCCCATCGGCACGCCGAAGCGTTGGGCGGAACCAACGGCGATGTCGGCGCCGATCTGGCCTGGGGGAGTGGTGAGTACACACGCGAGTGGATCCGTCACCACGACCGCAATTCCCCCGTGGGAGTGAACCTCGGCAATGGCGTCGGTCCAATCGATGATGGAGCCTGACGATGTCGGCAGGCTGAACAGCGCACCGAACAGACCGGTCGCATCGGTGAGGTCATCGAGGTCGCCGACGACGAGGTCGATGCCGACGGGTTCGGCTCGTGTGCGCAGTACTGCGATCGTCTGAGGGTGGGTGTCGTGGTGGACGACGAATCGGTTGGAGTCCGACTTCGACTGACGGCGTGCCATCGTCATGGCCTCGGCGGCCGCAGTTGCCTCGTCGAGCAGTGACGCATTGGCGACATCGAGCCCGGTCAATTCCGTGACCAGTGTCTGAAAGTTGAGGATCGCTTCGAGGCGACCCTGGCTGATCTCTGGCTGGTACGGCGTATAGGCGGTGTACCAGGCCGGATTCTCGAGCACGTTGCGGGCGATCACCGGTGGGGTGATCGTGCCGGTGTACCCCATCCCGATGAGGCTGGTCACCCGCCGGTTCTTCGAGGCGATGGCGCGCAGACGCTCGAGCGCGTCACGTTCGCTGACCCCTCCCGCCAGTGCGAGTGGAACCCGAGCGACGATCGAGGGCGGCATCGTGGCGCTCAGCAGTTCATCGGTCGACGACATGGCGATGGTCGACAACATGTGTGCGACATCATCAGGCGACGGGCCGACATGGCGACGGGTGAACTCGTCGGGTTCGATCAGCTCCGCCAGGGGAGCGGGTCGGCGGTGCAGCTGGGATGGGGACACGGGAAGCCTCCTGGATCGGTCGGACTTCCCCGGCTGTCATCGGTACCTGAGAGTTTCGACGAGACCGGCAGTCTCGGCTTTCCCCGTCGGTGGACATCTGGTGACGACCGGGATGGCCGACGCGGTACCAGGTGACACTTTCCAGCGTGCCTCATCCGAGCGGTCCGTGGGCCTGAGAGATTCCGGGGAGGTTGCTCCTTCGGCGCCGTCATGGTTCGACGACTCTCCCGCTCGAGTGCAATGGCGATTCAGTTGTGGGCGCAGCGTACCCGCCGATGGGGTGCTCAGGGTGGACCGGGCGGCAAGAAGAGTCAGGCCCGAGGGGCGGTGATGCCGCAGGCGTCGATCGGCTTGATCAGCGGGTACGGGTTCACCGGAGCGCCGCCGCCCGGATGCACCTCGAAGTGCAGGTGCGCCGTGGCGCTGTTTCCCGTGCTGCCGACGGTTCCGATGACCTGGCCGGCGGTCACGGGGGCGCCAACGGCAATGCCGGCGGCAAAGGTGTCCATATGGAGGTAGGTGAAGTAGGTGCCGTTGTCGGTCTGGACCCGAAGGCCGTTTCCGCTGCGCAAGCCGGGGGCGTCGTAGTACATCTTGGAGATGGTGCCCGTCACGACTGCATACAGCAGGTTGCCCTTGGGGGCGATGACGTCGACGCCTTCGTGGAGGCGTCCTGCGCCGCGTGGCGCCTGCCAGGTGTCGCCGAACCAGCACTTGCCCTGGACCGGGAACACGTCGATGGTCACCGCCACTGCCACCGGGGGAGCAGGGGCCGGGGCGGGTGCGCTGCCGAGTCGGCCGGCGGTCGCTTCGTCGAGCTTGCCGGTCGGGGTCAGGCCCGAACGGCGCTGGAACTCCATGATCGCCCCAGCAGTCGCAGCTCCGAACGCTCCGTCAGCACCTCCGGAGAAGCTGACGCCGGCCGCAATGAGCGAGTTCTGCAGCGCCGTGACTCGGGCGCCGCGCTCGCCGAACACCGGAAATCCGGCAGGGGAGGACACGCCCTGTGGTGTGGCAGAAGGCGCGACCGCGCCACCGAGGCCGAACGTGGTTGCGTCCTTCTCCGACACCACTCCGGTCTGGGGGAATCCGTTCGTCTTCTGGAAGGCGATCAGCGCCGTACGCGTGGCGTTGCCGAACACGCCGTCGGCTCCACCGCGAAGCACCAGCCCGGTTGTGATGATGGCACGCTGCAGTTGCTTCACGAGGTCGCCGGTGGCCCCAACGGTCATGCCGACGTAGGAGCTCGCGGCCGTCGGCGCAGGAGCGGCCGGAGCGGGCGCTGGGGCCGGGGCCGGGGCCGGTACGGGAGTGGTGACCAGCGCAAGGCCGGCGATCGTGGCATCGTCGAGGACGCCTGTTGCGGCAAGCCCCTTGGCCTGCTGGTAGCTGCTCACCGCAGCGGCCGTCATGGCGCCGAAGACGCCGTCGGCACCGCCACGCACGGTGATGCCGGCCGCGACGAGCGCCCGCTGGAGGATCTTCACGTTGTCGCCTCGGGCGCCGATCGTCATGCCGGCGAATGACGGGTTCGCTGCGGCGGTGGGTGCGGGGGCCGCCGGCGCAGGTGCCGGGGCGGCAGCGGGCGCCGGAGTGGCTGCGGGCGCGCCGGTGAGTTTCAGACGGGCAGACATCGCTGCGTCGACCTCGCCGGTGATTGGCAGTCCGTTCCAACGCTGGTAGTTCGACACGGCCGTCTTCGTCGCCTGGCCGAAGACACCGTCGGCTCCACCCGGGACGTAGACCCCTGATGCGATCAGCGCTTGCTGGAGTTCGGTGACATTGGCACCCTTTGCGCCGAGGGTGAGCCCTCCCGACGTCGCCGTCGGGGCGGCTGGCGCTTGCGCGAGCCCGAGCGCGGCAGCGGTTGCGGTATCGACAGCGCCGGTGGCAGGGAGGCCGCTGCGGGACTGGAATGCGGTCACCGCCGACTTGGTGGCCGGGCCGAAGACGCCGTCGGCTCCGCCGGGAACCTTGACGCCGGCTGCAATCAACGCGCTCTGGATCGTCTTGACGTCGTTGCCGCGAGCTCCTTCGCCCAGACCGACGATGCTGGAGGCGAGGGGAGACTCGATGACCATGGGCGAAGCAAACGCCGTTGTCGGGATCGATCCTGCGATGAGAGCACTGACCGTCGCGAGACACAGCCCACCGCACGTGACAAGACGCCGACGACGCGGCGATCGATTCATTGGCGTGGGCGACAAGGGCAGACTCTCTTCCAGCACGTGAGGGTGATCGGTCCGCCCGATATGGCCCTGAACCCTCAATAAATGATTGAGGTCCCTCAACTCGTCAACGAGTCTTCTGGTTTACGTGAAGGCCCGGTATGTAAGGAATCGAGGGGGACGCCCATTCTTGCCCATCGTGGGGCTTCCGTCCACCCCATCTTCACTACCTGACATAACGAGGATTATGGGCGTTGCGCTCCGACGAAGGGTGAACCGCCGAATCAGCTCGAAGGGGTGATTTCGCGGTCCCGCAGGGGTTTCGCTGCCGCCATGAGCCAGTTGACGGCGTCACGCAGCTCTGACGTTGTTGGTTGTCGGCCCGTAGCGAGGTCACGTTCGACGTCTTCGACCGCACACGCCAGGACGTACAGCTCGTCGTGTAACGCGTCGAGTTCCTCGCGGGCCACCACGAGTTCGTTCTCGTTCAGCCGCAGTTCCCGGGCCCGATGCCGTGCCACCCAGTCCCATTGGCGGCATCGCTGCGAACAGAACACCCGGCGTCGTCCCGGGCCCGAACGGGGAGGGAGTGCCCGCCGACACCAACGGCAATGCGCGATCGGCGTAGATCCCCCACTGTCGTCGGTCCGGGCGTATTTCGTCATGACGAAATCGTAGTCGACTGGCTGGTGCGTAGGGTTCGATGGTCTGGGAGACTCAGTCTCCGTGACACTGCCTCCACCTCCCTCGAGGGCCTTCGCCAGCGACAACGCCGCCGGGGCCCACCCCGCCGTGCTCGATGCCATCGCCGCGGCCAATGTCGGCCACATGCTCGCCTACGGCGACGATGCGGTCACACGCGAGTGCTCGGCTCGATTCAGCGATCTGTTCGGTGCCGAAGTGACCACGCGACTGACATTCAACGGGACCGGCGCAAACGTCCTGGCCCTGGCGACGATGCTGGCGTCGCTGCCCGGCGCGCACCATGGTGTCGTGTGCACCGATTGGGCCCACATCGCCGTGGATGAGACAGGGGCCCCGGAACGGGCGCTGGGCACCAAGCTGATCGATCTGCCATCGGTCGGTGGCAAGCTCGTACCCGAGCAGATTGCCGAACTCGCCGGAATCCAGGGTGTCCAACATCATGTGCAGCCCGGCGTGGTGTCGATCACCCAGGCGACGGAACTCGGCACGCTCTACACGCCCGACGAAGTCGCCGCGCTGTGCGATCAGGCGCACGCACTCGGAATGCTCGTCCACCTCGACGGTGCCCGGATTTCCAATGCCACCGCCGCACTCGGCGGCACCCGTGCGGCGTTGCGTTCGTTCACGATCGATGCGGGCGTTGATGTGGTGTGCTTCGGGGGCACCAAGAACGGCCTGCTCGGCGCCGAGGCCGTCGTGTTCCTCAACCCTGCGGCGGCGGTCGGCTCGAAGTACGTCCGCAAGCAGGTGACGCAGCTGCCGTCGAAGATGCGCTACCTCGCCGCTCAGTTCAATGCGGTCCTCGAGAACGACCTCTGGATCGACCTCGCTTCGCACGCCAACGCAATGGCGAGCGAACTGCACCGCCTGACCGTCGACATCCCCGGCGTGCTGCTCGATCGTCAGCCGGAGGTGAACAGCGTGTTCCCCGTTCTGCCTCCCGATGCGATTGCCCCGCTACGTGATTGGTGCTTCTTCTGGGACTGGGACACGACCCGCCACGAGGTGCGTTGGATGACCTCGTGGGACACCACGACCGAGGATGTCACCACCTTCGCCGCGGGCGTCGAGGCGATCCTTGTCGACGACGCCCGTGCATAAAAATTAGTTGACACATGCAATTGACTCGACGGTTGATTCAATTTAGTCTCTCGTCCTGCGGAACTTGAACAACTCCGGTCCAGTGGGGGAATCAACCAATCACACGGGGGTGTGTGTACATGACAGCTATCGACTTCTCCATCGGTCAGATGCAGACCGATGACGACAACTGGATGCGAGATGGCGCATGCAAGGGGATGACCCACCTGTTCTTTCCGACCGCAGCCGAGCGGCCGCAGGCCCGTGAGCGACGTGAGGCCGCCGCCCAGGAAGTCTGTGCCGGCTGCACCGTCCGCACGCAATGCGTCTCGTTCGCCCGCCGGCATCACGAGTACGGGTTCTGGGGTGGCGAGTCCGAAGACGAACGCCATGCCGCCGGCTACCGGCTCATCGCCCCCATCGGCATTCGCGCTCGCGTCAGCTGAGTGGCAGAGCGGTGTCGGCGCAGTGGCGGCGCGGTGCCAGCTGAATGATTGACGTCGCTGTCATCGGCAGCGCCAATCTCGACCTCGTCGCCATCACCGCTCGCCTCCCTGGCCCCGGCGAGACGGTCCTGGGCACTGCCTACGCAGAACATGCCGGCGGCAAGGGCCTGAATCAAGCGGTGGCCGCTGCTCGTAGCGGAGCAGCAGTGGCAATGATCGGTGCCGTCGGAGACGACGCCGCCGGACAGCACCTACGATCGATGGCCGAGAGCGAGGGCATCGACGTCGAGGCCCTCGCGATGGTTTCGGGCTCACCGACGGGACGAGCGCTCATCATCGTCGACGCAAACGCGGAGAACTCGATCGTCGTGATCCCCGGGGCGAACTCGCTTGTTCACGCCGGGGTGGTCCCCGATGCTCGCGTGGTCATCGCCCAGCTGGAGGTTCCGATCGACGAAGTGATCGCAGCGTTCCGATCCGCCCGAGCAAGCGGTGCCCGCACGATCCTGAATCCGGCGCCGGCCCAACCGCTCCCCGACGAACTGGTCGAGCTGTGCGACATCATCGTGCCCAACGAGCACGAACTGGAGCTGATCGGCGGAGTCGACTCACTTGTCGATCGTGGCGTCGGCACCGTCGTCACCACCCGTGGAGCCGAGGGCGTCACCATGACGATCCGGGCAGAAGCGTCATCGATCGAGCGGCACCAGCCGGCATTTCCGATCACGCCGGTCGACACCACCGGTGCCGGCGATGCGTTCTGCGGCGCCCTCGCCGCTCGACTGGCCGCAGGTGACGATCTGGAGTCGGCGGTGCGGTACGCCGCAGCCGCCGGGGCGCTGGCGACCACGATCAACGGTGCCGTTGCATCGCTCCCCTACGCCGGCGACGTCGCAGGCTTTCTGGCCCGCCAACCCCCACCCCCGCGATGATCGTCAGGGGTGACGCAACGTGATGGCGACCCATCCGTCGAGCGTGTCGACTCGCTGCACGATCATCGGCGCGAGCGCCCCGAGCACATGGCCATGGCGCTCCGCCAGGATCCCGCTGATCACCAGCCGGCCGTCGGGTCGGGTGAGCCTGCGGAGATCGTCGGCGAGCTCGATGAGCGTCGGCGCCAGGATGTTGGCCACGACCAGGTCGTAGCTGCGTTCGAGATCTTGTGCAGGTGCGGTGTCGACGCCGATGGTTCTCTCGACTGCATTCCGACGGGCGTTGTCAGTGGTTGCTTCCACCGCTGCCGACGCGATGTCGACAGCCCGGACGGCCCGGGCTCCGAGCACGGCTGCCGTCACCGCAAGGACACCGGTACCGCAACCCACATCCAGCATCTCGGTCGTTGATTCGATGAGCGGGCGGATCGCCTGCAGCGACAGCAGTGTCGTGGGGTGGTCACCGAGACCGAACGCTCCCCCAGGCTCGATGGAAACAACGACGACGTGCTCGTCGAACGCGTGCTCGTGCCATGCCGGAACGATGACCAGTCGCTCGTCGACCCACATCGGTCGGGCATAGTCACGCCAGGTGTCGGCGGGGCCATCCGCAACGGCTTCGACGCGCCACGGCCACCGCTGCCCCATCGCCGTGCCCGCCCGCTCGATGGCAGTGTCGTCGTCGCCGACGGCCGTCCACAATTCGACGACCTCCGCCAACCGCGGAGACGATCGTTCTTCGATGGCTCGAACTCCGAGTTGCCAGAGCGCATCCGACGCGATGTCGACGTCGGCCTCAGGCACCGTCACGACGAACGCTCGCATCAGTCGAGGCGTCGCAGATCGGTTCGGTACGCCTCGATGCGAGCGACGTACGCAGCAGCACCGCTGCGGATGAGGTCGATGTCGGCTCGACCGGATTTGATCACTGCAGGAGAACCAGCGGCCAACGCTCCCGATGGCACGTCGACATCGTTGAGGACCACTGAGTTGGCAGCCACGATAGCCCCGCTGTGCACCACCGACCGGTGGAGCACCATTGCCGCGTTGCCGATCAGGACATCGTCGTGAATGGTGCAGCCCTCCAGGTGGACCAGATGGCCGAGGACACATCCGTCACCGACCACGGTATGCCATTGCGGTGTCGTGTGGAGTACCGCATTGTCCTGCACGCTCGTGCGACTGCCGATGCGGATCGCTCCCCCATCGCCGCGCAGTGTGGCCCCCGGCCAGATCGACGAGTTGGCGCCGATCGTGACCGCGCCGATGATCACGGCGTCCGGATGGACGAAGGCCGTCGAATCGATGGTGGGGACGAGATCGCCGAGCGCGTAGACAGCCATTTCGGGCACGGTACCGGTCACGGCGAGACTCGTTGGAGTTCTCCTGCCGCAAACCGATACGGTTGTCGCAATGTCCCGCAGGATTGACATCGAGCTGACGAGCGCGCTCCCCGACGGATCGTGGACGTGGCGCGCCGCTGGCGCCCGCAAGCCCAACGGGCAGATGGACGCCAGCTTGCTGCCATCCGGATCGGCCGTTGGTGACCTGCTGAAGGTCGAGATCGAGCAGATGCTCGACGGCATCGAGGTGCAGTCGGTCATCACCTCGCGTGAGAAGGCCGAAGACGCCAACGTTCTCGAGCTCCTCCCGAGCGAGAAGCCGTTCGAAGCAGTGATCGAAACACGCGCCAAGCGTGACCGCAGCGAGCGTGGAGACAGCCGTGACAGCCGTGATGGACGCGGTCGTCGCGACAACAAGCGTGACGGCGGCCGTCGCGATGGAGCCCGTGATGGTGGGCGTCGAGACGGAGCCCGTGATGGTGGGCGTGATGGTGGGCGTGATCGCGAGGGCGCCGGTCGCTCCGACCAGCGTCGCCAGCGGCCCCACTTCGAGGCCCCGCCCGAGTTGCCGCAGCGCCCGAAGCCGAAGCGCCTGCGCCCTGGCAAGGCTCGACGTAACGCCGTGCTCGCCGACCTCCCCGAGGAGCAGCGCCCCATCGCCGAGATGGCGCTGCAGGGCATGTCGGCCGTTCGTGCGCGCGTGAAGGAGGAGAACGCGAAGCTCGAAGCTGCCGGCCAACCCACGATGCCCGAGCAGTCGGTGGTGAAGATGGCCGAGGACATGCTGCCCAAGTTGCGCGTCGCCGAATGGCTCGACCGCGCCGAAGCGGCGCAGCGTCAGATGGAGCACCTCGATCTGCGCGATCTGCGCAGCGTGGTCGCCGCCGGCGAGGATCCCAGCATTGCTCGTGACCTCTCGACTCGTCCCGTGGCCGATGACCTCAAGCAGTCGCTGGTTCGCAAGCAGGCCGAAGAGCTGACCTTGTGGTTCGGCGACATCGATGCAGCGATCGGTGTCGGCCGGGTCATCCGTGCACTGCGGCTCTCGTCGCAGCCGCCCAAGGCCGGCGTGGTCTTCCCGCCCGATCTGGCTCGGCGGCTCGGTGAGGCTGCGACTGCAGCTCTCCAGCCGGACGACGCAGCCGACCGCTGGATCGCTCTCCTCGAAGCTGCGGCGTTCTCGCCGGTTCGCACACTGGTCACACCCGCCACAGCGCCTGCCGTGGTCACCAATGACCTGAAGGCCACCACGCTTCGTCTTGGCCCGGCCCTCCCACAGATCGCAGCCCTGCTCGGCGTGGAAATCCCTGCCGGTGCACCCAAACCCAAGCCGCTGCGAGCCGGGCCACCCCGCAAGGACGCCCGCAAAGATGGGCGCAAAGACGCGGGCAAGGATGCGGGCAGGGATGCGGGCAAGGACAGCCGAACCGAGAACCGATCTCGCGCCAAGGGCGACACGCAGCCGACCACGGCACCCCCGGAGACCAAGGCACCCACGGCACCCGCGGCACCCCCGGCAGTCGAGGCAGTCGAGGCAGAAGCGCCACAGGTCGATGCCCCAGCCGAGCTGACGGTGAGCGTCGACCCGGTCGCTGAGGCTCCAGTCGTCGACGACTCGGT
>DASQFE010000520.1:0-5756 GCA_035633295.1 Ilumatobacteraceae bacterium
GATGTGTTCGCGGGCTTCGCGAAGCGTGTACGACAGCTTCTCGTTCTGCCCGACGGCCGCGGCGAGCTGCCCCTTGGTTTCGAGAAGCCGTTCCTCCAGTGAATGCACCCGCTTGGGCCCGTCCGCGAGACGGGCGCGGAGGTGAGCGATCTCGTCGTTCAATGCAACGAGTTCGGCGTTCGGGTCGGCGGAGCGATCGTCACCATCAACTGCCATGGCGCCGAATGTACACGCACAACGCCGAAGCGTGTTTGCACGTGCTTGGCCGTGTAAACTCATCACCGTTGACATTTCGTCCACCGCAATCCCCGCAATCCCCCGCAACCCTGTAACGAGGAGCCCACTGACATGAAGGTCTGGATCGACCAGGATCTGTGCACCGGCGACGGCCTGTGTGAGGAGATCGCCCCCGACGTCTTCACCCTGCTCGACGACGGCCTCGCGTATGTCGTCGAGAGCGGCAAGATCTTCGCAGCGGCCAAGGGCAACCCGGAGGGCGCCGAGGGTCTCGCCGAGATCCCCGACAATCAGCTCGAAGCAGTCATCGAATCCGCCGAGGAATGCCCCGGCGAGTGCATCTACATCGAGCCCTGACCCACACCGGGAGCGACACCGGGACTCACACCGGCCTCGCGTTCTTCGGGTACCGCCTCGGAGATACCGATGCGGTCGTGGAGTCGTCGTAGCGGAGCGGGCGCCCACCAGTTCCAGTCACCGGCGAGCTTCATCAACGCGGGGACAAGTGTCGATCGGATGATGAACGCGTCCACGAGTACGGCCACGGCGAGGCCGAGCCCGAACAACTTGATGAACGTGACGCCCGAGGTGGCGAAGGCGAAGAACGTGATCGACAGCAGGAGCGCTGCGGCCGTCACGAGACGGCCGGTACGTTCGAGGCCCACCGCAATCGCCAGGTCGTTGTCGCCCGTGCGGTCGTACTCCTCCTTGATCCTCGACAGCAGGAACACCTCGTAGTCCATCGACAGTCCGAACGCCACGCAGAACATCAGGATCGGCATGGTGGTGTCCGTGAGGCCCGTCGGCGTGAAGCCGAGGACCCCCGAACCGTTGCCCTGCTGGAAGACCCACACCATCAGGCCGAACGTCGCCGTGAGGCTGAGCGTGTTGAGCACGATCGCCTTGATCGGTACGAGTACCGACCCGAACATCAAGAACAGCAGCACGAAGGTGGCAATGATGATCAGGGCTGCGGCAAACGGTACGAGCGAAAAGATGGCGTCCTTGGAGTCGGCGAACGACGCTGATGCTCCGCCGACTTTCACCACGTCGAACGGCGCTTCGATGGAACGCACGTCGGCCACCATCTGCTCGCCTTCGGTCGAGATCGGTTCGACCACGGGGACCACGTTGAAGCGGGCCGCATCCCTGCTGGTCGAGGCGGTCGGGCCGAAGCCGGCGAGCGATTCGTCCGCCGGCACGAGCAAGACGCCATCAGCAAAGCGGCCAACGGCGCTGTCGACCCGACCGACGGACTCGAGCGCGGAAACTTCCGTCGCATAGGCCGTCATGGATTCGTCGGTGACATTGCCGATCGCGACGATCGGGAAGGCATCGGCTTCGTTCGACTCGAAATCGTTGCGGAGTTCGTCGGAGGCCACGCGCGCCGGGTTGGCTTCGGGAAGGACACGATCGTCAGGCACGCCCCACTCGACGCTCAGGAACGGAACCCCCAGCGCCAGGAGAAGTGCAATGACGCTGACGGCAACCAGACCCGGGCGTCGCATCACCCCGGTGGCGACACGGTGCCACACGCCTTCACCGACCACTGCATCCCGGTGCCGGAAGATCCTGAGCGAGTCGACCCGGGGACCCAGCACCGCCAGCAAAGCAGGCAGTGTCACCACCGAGACCACCATCGCCACGACGAGCACGCCGATCCCGGCGTAGGCGAACGACCGCAGGAAGTAGAGCGGAAAGATCAGCAGCGCGCTGAGCGAAATTGCCACCGTGACCGCGCTGAAGGCCACGGTTCGCCCGGCAGTCTCGACGGTGCGGATCACCGCATCGTCGACGCTGCGACCGCGAGCGCGCTCCTCACGAAACCGGCTGACGACGAAGAGCGAGTAGTCGATGGCCAAGCCGAGGCCGAGCGCGGTGACCAGGTTGATCGAGTAGATCGACACGCTCGTGAACTGGCTGACGATCCACAGCACGAAGAACGCCCCGAACACCGAAACCGCTCCGACCGCAACGGGAAGTCCGGCGGCCACCAGCCCCCCGAATACGAAGAGCAACAGCAACAGTGTGAGCGGAATCGCAATCGATTCGGCCCGCACCAGGTCGCCTTCGATGGTCTCGCCGATCTGGGCGAAGACGGCCTCGGGCCCACCAAGTTCGATGGTGACTCCATCCTGTTCGCGTCCCTCGAACTCCTCGATGACTGACGCCACTGCGTCGACCCGAACCGGATCATCTTGATTGCCCGGGAACCGCATCAGGATGAGGGCGCGGTCGCCGTTGGTTGATCGCAGCGGCGGTGGCGAGCCCAAGCTCCAGTACGACACCACCTCGTCCGTGCCGGCGGCGGCGGCGAACTCTTCGGTGAGCGACTGCCCGGTTGCGGCCACCTCGGCGCTGTCGACGTCGCCGTTGTCCGCAGTGACGATCGCAACCAGATCGACACCGCCGGTTCCGAATTCGGACTCCAACAGTTCACGGGCTCGCACCGAGTCGGAGTCGGGATCGTCGAACCCTCCGCCCGACAGCGATGCAAAGACGCCACTGCCGAGCACGATCGCCACCACCAGACCGACGAGTGACAACGCCAGGACAGTACGTCGACGACGAACGACGAGATGGCCGAGCCGGGTGAAGCCGGTGGACTTTGGGCGGTTGTGCTTGACATCGGTCATGGGGGCTCCCTGGTGAGTTAACATCCGTTACGTGAACAGCTGTTACTCAATCCGATGGGTTGACACCTGTCAACCTGTATGATCGTGACAGTGGACACGCCAACCCTCAACCCCCGAAAGCGCTACGCCGCCGGGGAGGGTGACCGGCTTCGCCAGGATCTCCTCACCGCCGCCGGCGAATTGATGGTCACGACCGGTGACATCGACACCATCTCGCTGCGGGCCGTCGCCCGCAAGGTCGGTGTGTCGCCGACTGCGGTGTACCGGCACTTCGATGACCACCTCGACCTGTTACGCGAGGCAGTCGACACCTGCTGGAGCGAGTTCCGAACCGAACTGGAGGCGGCCGCGGCCACCAGCGACGATCCGTTCATCGCGTTCCGGGCGATGGGTGACGCCTACGTCAGATTCGCCCTCGAACGAACGGGCCAGTACCGCGTCCTGTTCTCCAACAAGGTCGACATCGGCCACGAATCCGGCCCGGGGTTGACAGCATTCTGGGTACTCGTTGACATCGTCGAACGGATGCTCACCGCCAACGACGACCCGCGGGACCCGTTCTTCGTGTCGGTCCAGGTCCATACGTGGATCCACGGCATGGTCGACCTCTGTGGGTCGCATCCGGGTGTCCCGTGGCCGCCGACCTCCGAGCTCCTCGACAGCCTCGGGGTCGCGCTCGCGCTCGTCCCTCGGCCCGCTCTCGCCGACTGACGATCAGGTGGGGTTGCGGCCGAGGAAACGCGCCACAGTCAGGAAGGCAGTGTGGGCGACCATGCGGTGATCCGGTCGTACCGCTTGTCCTTCGATGTACCAGCCACGATGCAGCACCTCGATGGTTCGTGCGTCGATCCACTTCCCCTTGACCGCTTCTCTGACCTGGACCGCCTGGGTGATCGAGGGCGTGTAGGCAAGGAGCAGTCCACCTGGTTGCAGCACCGCTTCGGCCTTCGGCACCACCTGCCACGGCTCGGGCAGGTCGAGTACGACCCGGTCGAACATTCCGAGTTCGGGATCGATGCCCTCGTAGCTGTCGGCGATGTAAACGTCGTAGCGATCGAGCGCCGCCTCGCCGAGGAAGCTCTGCACGTTCTTGCGTGCCCGGTTCGCGAAGTCTTCGCGGATCTCGTAGCCGACGATGTCGGCGCCGTAGCGCAGCATCGTCATCGACAGCGCCCCCGACCCGATCCCGGTCTCGAAGACTCGAACACCGGGGCCGATGTCGGCGAGCATGCAGATGGGACCGAGATCTTTCGGGTAGATCACCTGTGCGCCGCGCGGCATCTCCACCACGAAGTCCTCGAGCGTGGGACGCAGCGCGATGTACTCCGAGCCCTTGGTCGAGCGAACGACGACGCCCTCACGTTTGCCGATCACCGCGGTGTGGGCGACGAAGCCGTTGTGGCTGTGGAACTCTCCCGCATCGGCCAGTTCGATCAGATACCGACGCTTCTTGGAATCGAGCAGCAGGGCCTTCTCCCCCGATGCGAACGCTCCGGTCATCGTCTTCGTCCCTTCGCCAGCACCATCTCGACCGGTACCGGTTCATGCGCCGCAGCCTTGTCGACCAGTCGGCAGAACGCACAGATGTCGCCCGTCGTCGGGGATCCACACCGGGTGCATTCGTTCAGCGCGCCGGCTGCAGCGGCGGAATGCCCGGCCAACAGGGGCGCCATGCGTTCGAGGAATCCGAGGTAGAACGACGCCTTGGCACCGGGTGACTTCACCTCGATGGCATTGAGCGATTCCTTGTACGAGAGGTGCTTGTTGCCCGCAGCGATCGGGCACTCCTCGACCACGTAGTCGATGCCCCGCACGAGACACCACGCCGCCATCTCGCGCTCGGTCAGGCGAACGAGCGGCTTGGCCTTCTTCGGGAATCCGTTCGTCGCGGGCAACACCGGCAGCTGGCGTGCGAGGTAGTCGATGTCCCAACGCAGCGTGTTGCCGAACAGGACCGCTGCTTCGTCGTCGAGGTTGTGCCCGGTGACCACGACGTCGTAGCCCCCGTCGAGCGCCGCCTGGTCGAACAGACGTCGCTTCGACAGTCCGCATGCCGAGCAGGGCACGCGTCCTGTTGCGCGAGACGCCGTTGGTACGTCGTAGCCGTAGTCGTCGCGCAGATCGATCTCGCGCAGCGTCAGACCTCGTTCGGCAGCGAAACGACGGACATATCCGCCGCTGTCGGTGGAGTACTCACCGATGCCGAGCCCGATGTACAGCCCGTCGGCCTGGTAACCCGCTTCGATGAGCATGTCCCACACGGCGAGTGAGTCCTTGCCGCCGCTCACGGCGACGAGCAGTCGATCGTCGGTGGTGAACATGTCGAAGTCGTCGATTGCCTTTGCCATCTGCCGTCGGCAGAGCTGCTGGAGATGCTCGGCGCAGAAGTGCGCGTTGTGACGAGGCAGGTCGATGACTGCCGGCTCCTTGCAGACTCTGCACTTGCTGCCGACTGCGGTCACTCGCCGACCGCCCTCATGCGGCGCCACCGGAGATGACGGGCCTGACCTCGATGACGTCGTCGTCGGTCAGCCGCGCATCACCGGGCACGAGCGTGCCGTTGCGGATGACGAGATGTGCTTCCCGACTGAGACCCAACTCTTCGAGGAGTCGATCGACCGATCGTGGGCCGTCGAGTTCGACTTCGCGCCGCGGGTTGCGCAGCAGCACCTTCACGATCGTCGCTTGGAGGCGCTGACGCTCGCCAGGGCCTCGGTCTCGAGACGCTTCAGTTCCACTCGGCGCTCGCGACGGCTCAGATCGAGCCGTGGCGCAGAGACTGCGATCTTGACGAAGTGCCCGGGCCGAAGCCGTTGGCGTCCGAGACGCTCTGGCGGCGTCTGGAGCACCCGTTTGCTGATTTCGCGCACGACGAGAACACCG
>DASQFE010000521.1:0-3094 GCA_035633295.1 Ilumatobacteraceae bacterium
GAGACGTCGAGTGACCTGCGTTGGCCAGAATCCCCCCGGGTGGGTCGTCGGTCGAGCAGACGGGTTCTTGGCGACGACTACTGCAGCGCGTGGGGGCGGCTGCCGGTGGTGAGCGAGCCGGACTCGAGCCACTGCGCGGCGTCGGCCGGCAGACCGTCGGCGACCACCGCGTCGTAGCGGTCGAGTTGTGCGGGTGTCAGCACGTCGCGCCACCGGTCCTCGGGAACCTCGATGTCGAGAAAGGCAGCGAGGTGTCGCATCTCGCCCTCGAGGTCGGCCTTGAGATCGTTGTAGTGTCCGTTCAGCCGCCCAGAATCGCAAACGTGCCGGCAGCGGTTGCCACCAGTCGTCCGTCGTCTTCGACGACCCTCGACTCGAGGTGGACGACCGAACGACCTCGCTTGACCACCGTTGCCGTGGCGGTCACTCGTCCGTCGACCGCGGGACGGATGAACCGCAACGACACCTCGATGCTGGCGCAGTAGCGATCCGGCTCGTCGATCACACTCATCGTCGACTTGCCCATGGCGGTGTCGACGAGCGCGAACAGCACCGCGCCGTGCACGACGCCATTCGGGTTGAGGTGTTCGGGTCCGATGACCACATGCGCCACTCCGACACCGGGTTCGTCGCCCGACAACTCCATGCCGAGGAAGCGCCTCAGCGGGAACTCGCCGGGCGTGTCGGGTGTGTCCTGTTCCGGGTCGGTCATGGTCACGCACGCTACGCGCGTGAGCTTCGACCGATTGGCCCCAGTGGCCCACAGTGGCCCGAAGTGGTCAGGTGGTGCTGGTCGTCTCGATCGAAGCTTCCAACGGACGGCCGCTGGCGTCGGTGATCGCTGTGATCCCTGCGATTCCTCCGAGCTCGTCGACGAGACGCGCCGACCCCTTCCATCCCCGTTTCGCGTCGACGACCAGCGTTGAACCGTCGAGTCGCACGTGCCGGAGCTGCGGCGAATGCGCCAGCCGGTCGTCGCTGGTGATCGCCCAGAGCACCCTGCCCATCAGCATCAAGCGGGACGGGTCGATGCGGCCCGACGTGCGCAGCTCATTCCAGAACGACCTGCCCCACCGCAAGATCGAGTGCCGGTGTGACCAGACGAACGCGATGATCGCCATTCGAGTGAAGGGATTGGCAAGGCCACGCAGTGCGCGGATCATGCCTTGAGGCTGCCCGCGATCCGGCGGATTCAAACGAATACGTCATGAACCGCAGTCTGGCGCAAACGGTTCAACGGGCTTCCTCTCGCGCCGGTCCCGACTCGGGAACGTCCCGTGGAGTGCGGAGACCGCCGCATGTCCATGCGAGCATGGCGGGCGATGAGCGGTGCCGGTGTTCAGACTGCCCTGCCGGATCGGGCGCAGGTGGTGATCATCGGTGGTGGGGTGATCGGTACCAGCGTGGCCTACCACCTCGCCAAGCTGGGTTGGACCGACGTCGTGCTGCTGGAGTGAGACCAGCTTACGTCGGGGACGACCTGGCATGCCGCCGGCCTGATCGTGTCGGGTGGCATGACCACCGAGACGTTGGCGTGGATGACCAAGTACTCGACCGACCTGTACGCGGTGTTGGAGGACGAGACCGGGCAGTCCACCGGCTTCAAGCCCGTCGGCTACCTGCAGACGGCGAGCAACCCGGATCGGATGCACAAGTTGCGGCGGGAGGCCGACTTCCTCCGGCTGATGGGGATCGAACGAGAGGAGATCTCTCCGCGTGACGTCGCCGAACTCTGGCCCCACGTCGACCCGAGCGGTGTGGTCGGCGGGTTCTTCACGGCGAGCGAGGGGCGCGCGGATCCGTACAACGTGGCGATGTCGCTCGCGGCGGGCGCGCGGGCGCTCGGCGTTCGCATCGTGCAGCGGGCGCCGGTCACCGGGATCGTGCAACACGCCGGACGGGTGACGGGCATCGTCACCGAGTGGGGCACGATCGAAACGGAGTACGTCGTCAACTGTGCGGGGATGTGGGCGCGGCAGGTCGGTGCGCTGGCGGGTGTGTCGGTGCCGCTCCAGGCGATCGAGCACGCGTATCTCATCACCGAGCCGCTCGAGGGTGTCTCGCCCGACCTGCCGATCTTCGAGGACCCCGACCGGTTCGCCTACTACCGGGAGGAGACCGGCGGACTGATGATCGGTCTGTTCGAGCCGGTGGCGGCGCCGTGGTCGACCGAGCGCATCCCCGACGACTTCAGCTTCGGTGAGATCCCGTCGAACTGGGATCGGCTCGCCCCGTTCCTCGAGTACGCGATGGAGATCCTGCCGGGCCTCGCCGACGTGGGCGTCCGCAAGCTCTTCACGGGGCCGGAGAGCTTCACGCCCGACAACGGGTTCCTGATGGGCGAGGCTCCGGAGCTCGACGGGTTCTTCGTCGCAGCCGGGTTCAACTCGCTCGGGATCCTCACCGGCGCGGGAGCGGGTTCGATCATGGCGAGTTGGATCGTCGATGGGGAGCCGCCGATGGATGTGACCGGGGTCGACATCGCCCGCCTCCAGCGCTGGCAGACGAACCGGCCCTACCTCACCGAGCGGAGCGTCGAACTGCTGGGCCGGCTCCACTCGACGGGCTCGTGGCCGCACTCCCAGCCGACGACGGCTCGTGACGTCCGCCGGTCACCACTCCACGGCCGGCTCGTCGCGGCAGGGGCCCGGTTCGCCGAGTCGTCGGGTTGGGAGAATGCGTCGTACTTCGCGCCGATCGACGCCGAGATCGAGTTCCGCCAGACGTACGGCCGCCCTGACTGGTTCGACTACCACGCCGCCGAACACCGTTCGGTACGTGAGGCGGTGGGCCTGTTCGACATGTCGGCGATGTCGAAGTTCCTCGTGCAGGGATCCGACGCCGAGGCAGTGCTGAACCGGTTGTCGGGCAACGACGTCGCCGTGCCGGTGGGTCGCTGCGTGTACACGCAGTGGATGAACGAGCGTGGCGGCGTAATGGCCGACGTGACGATCACTCGCCTGGCCGATGATCGCTTCCAGGTGGTGGTGGCCGAGGCGTTCCACCGCCGGGTCGAATCGATGCTGGCTCGTGGCATGCCCGACGGTGCGCGTGTCGTCGTCACCGACGTCACGTCGGGCTGGGCGCTACTCAG
>DASQFE010000522.1:0-13566 GCA_035633295.1 Ilumatobacteraceae bacterium
GGATCCTGGTGTCGCCGGCGCCATGTTCGAGCTTGCGACACAGCTTGGCGCCGTTGACGGCGACGTCGATGATGCCGTTGCGGTCGAGTCCGAAGACGACTTCACGCTGGAGCGGGTTGGTCGAGTTGTAGAAGTGCACGATCGCCCGCGGCGCTCCCTGGAGGCACTCGTAGGTGCGTTCGATCAGCTCCTGGCGGCACTGCACCAGCACCTGGATCGTCACGTCATCCGGGATGCGATCCTCGTCGATCAACTGGCGCACGAAGTCGAAGTCGGGCTGGCTCGCCGACGGAAACCCGACCTCGATCTCCTTGAATCCCATGGTCACGAGCTCCTCGAACATCCGCATCTTGCGGGTCGGGTCCATCGGATCGATGAGGGCCTGGTTTCCGTCGCGCAGGTCGACCGAGCACCACTGTGGCGCCGTGGTGATGGTGACGTTCGGCCACGTGCGGTCGGTGAGCACGACCGGTACGAGTGGCGCGTACTTCTCGAAGGGCATCTTCTTCGGGGTGACATTTTGGGGAGGCATTCGATTCTCCTCGGTATCGGAGGTTGGCAATGTGTAACTCGGTCGGTTAGAGGGGATCCGGCCGGAAAAAGCAAGAACCCCCCGGCCGATGGGGCGGGGGGTGCGGGCGAACGCGGGTATGTGGCGCTCGCCCTACAGAAGCAGAAGGAGGTCGCTGCGCAACATCACTGCTCAGACTAGCACGCTTGGGCACACCTCGCGCTCGCCGTGGCCTCGCCGGTAGTCTGGCAACCAACATGACTGAATCAACAGCGCGACGGGGAGCGCCCCGTCGCCAGCGATCGCGTCCATCGGACAAGCCGTACGACGGCGGCCACGTCAATACCTCGAACCTCACCTCGTTCAACATCTTGCCACCGGTGGAAGCACCGACGGGCTTCTTCGATCTCGGTGTTCCAGCTCGCATCGACGATGGTCTGGCCGCGTGCGGGTTTGCCCAGCCGTTCAGTATCCAGACCGAGGCGATCCCGGTGGCGATCCTCGGCAAGGACGTCTGCGGGCGCGCGAAGACCGGCTCGGGCAAGACCCTCGCATTCGGCGTGCCGATGTTGGCGCGGATCACCGACAAGGCTGAGCCGTCGCGTCCGCTCGGGCTCGTGCTCGTTCCGACCCGCGAACTCGCCGTCCAGGTCGCCGAGGTTCTCGAGCCCGTCGCCAATCACGCCGGCATGCGGGTGTTGCCCGTGTACGGCGGCGCATCTCGACACCACCAGGTCGATGAATTGGCCAAGGGCGTCGAAATCGTGATCGCCACTCCGCTGCGTCTGATCGACCTCATCAAGTCGAACGAGGTGTCGCTCGACGACATGCAGATCGTCACGCTCGACGAGGCCGACCGAATGGCCGACGACGGATTCACTCCGCAGGTCGAGTGGATCCTTCGTCACTGCGGCAGCCGCAACCAGACGATGTTGTTCTCCGCAACGCTCGACGGCGATGTGGGTCACCTCATTCGCCACTACCAGACCGATCCGGTCACGGTGGCCATCGATGAGGCGACCGACACCGTGGGTACGATGCACCACCTGTTCCTCGCCGTGCACCACATGGACAAGGACAAGGTCATCGGCTCGGTCGCCAAGTCGATTCCGAAGGTGCTCGTGTTCTGCCAGACCAAGCGCACCTGCGACCGCGTGGCCAACAACCTCGACGAGCTCGGTGTGAACGCCGGACCGATCCATGGTGACATGCAGCAGAGCGCTCGCGAGCGCGCCTTGCGCAGCTTCGCCGAAGGCAAGCTGGCAGTCCTCGTTGCCACCGACGTGGCAGCGCGGGGCATCGACATCGACGACATCGGCGCCGTGATCCACTACGAGCCGGCCAAGGACGTGAAGGACTATCTCCATCGCTCGGGTCGCACCGCTCGCGCCGGCCGCGACGGCTGGGCCGTCACGCTCGTCGAGTACAACCAGCACACGCAGATGCGAATCCTGCAGCGCGGGATGCGGCTGCCGACCGAGAAGCCGATCGAGGTCTTCTCCAACGATTCGCGGCTGCTGCACCTCCCCGAGTTCGAAGCCGACTGATCGCGTGGCGTCGATCTGATGGCCGCGCAGAACATGCCTGCCGCCGAGGTCGATGTCACCGAAGGCCTTGTCCGTCGACTCCTCGCCGAGCAACATCCCGATCTCGCCGAGCGTCCGCTCGTGCTCGTCGCGAATGGTTGGGACAACGTGATCTTCCGCCTCGACGGAGGTGACGACGCGGCACTTGTAGTTCGCGTACCGCGACGCCAACTCGGTGCCGACCTCGTCGCCAACGAGCATCGATGGCTTCCGGAACTCGCGCTCCGCCTCCCCATACCCATTCCGGCGCCGGTGCGCTTCGGCGAGCCGAGCGACGAGTATCCGTGGAAGTGGAGCGTCTGCCAATGGTTCGACGGCGATGTTGCGGCGGATGTGGCTCCCGACGATCTTGGCCAGGCAGCCCGAAGCCTCGGAGCGTTCCTTGCGGCTCTGCATGTTCCCGCTCCATCGGATGCGCCCCACAACGTATATCGCTGCGGTCCCGCGACCGAGCCCCGGCCGAGGTTCGAAGGAGCGGTGGAACGCCTCGGTGCCCTGGTGGACGGGTCGCGTGTGCGGGCGCGCTGGGAGGAGCTCGTCAGCGTTGATGAGTGGGATGGTGATTCCGTGTGGTTGCACGGCGACCTGCACACGGCGAACGTGATCGTGCACGCCGGCGCGGTCAGCGCCGTTATCGACCTCGGCGACATTACCGCCGGCGATCCGGCGGTCGACTTCGCCATCGGCTGGATGCTCTTCGACGATGACGATCGCTTGTTGTTTCGAACCGCTGCGGGTGGCGTCGACGATGCGACCTGGAGTCGGGCCGAAGCGTGGGCGCTCCACTTCGCACTGATGTACCTGCTGCATTCCGCTGACAGTGAGCGGTTCGAACGGATGGGCACCTCGCTGCTCGCCCGAATACTCGGCGGGTGCTGACTGGATCCTCGGGCCGGGTTGAATCCGGTGACTACAGTGATGGCCGAGCGGTCCGCCCCGGGCCCGAGAGGAGCTTCACTGTGATCACGTCGGATTCCCGAGCACTCGGCGAGCGAAAGGCGGTCGTCTGGGTCGTCCGTGCGCTCAGCTACCTCGTCTACTTCTACCTGATCGTCGTCGAGATCATCTTGTTCATCGGCTTCTTCCTTCTCCTCTTCGGCGCCAATCCGAGTGCAGGGTTCACGCAATGGGCATACCGCAACCTCGAACGTGTGATGGCACCGTTCCGCGGCATCTTCGAGCCGATCCAACTGGGCACGACCAGCGGTGATGTTCCCGCCGTCTTCGACACGTCGGTGCTCTTCGCGATGATCATCTACGGCATCGTCGCTCTGGTGCTCAGTGCCATGATCGGTTGGCTGTCAGGGCGTCTGATGCAGATCTCGGCCGCCGAGGAAGACCTCGCGCGTGAGGCGGAGCTTGCTCAGCAGCAAGCCGACGCCGAGGCACGCGAGGTCGCAGCTCAGCAGGCCATCGCCGCACAGCAGGCTGCCAAAGTGCAGGCCGCTGCAGTGCAGGCCGCCGCCATGCAGGCGGCGCAGCCGGTTCGATCGACTGCGCCCGTGGCGCCGACCCCACCGGCGCCATTGCCGCCTTCGACACCGCCGCCGCCCCCCGGGGCCTGACCGTCACACGGTGCCGGGTCAAACGTGACGTTTCGTTGTGACGTTGCGGTCAGCGCGAGATCGGCGAGGCGACGAAGACCGGGATGATCCGCTCGGTCTTGATCTGGTAGTCGGCGTACGTCGGGAACACCGCGACGGAGCGATCCCACCACAACTGGCGCTCGTCACCCTCGGCCACACGCGTGAGGTAGTCATGGGGCTCCGGGCCGTCTTGGATCATCACCAGAGGCTCCGCGACGAGGTTGTGATACCAGCCGGGGTTGTTCGGTGCGCCACCCATCGACGCAACCAATGCGTACTCGCCATCGTGCTCGACTCGCATGAGGGCGAACTTGCGGATCTTTCCCGACGCGACGCCGCGAGACGTGATGATGACGATGGGGATACCGGTGTCGCGCAGCGTGTTGGCCTCGCGACCCCCCGTTGCTTCGTAGGTGTCGACTTGATCGCGAACCCAAGCGAGCGCATTCGGTTCGTAGTCTCCGGTGAGGGGCATCAGGTGAATTGTAGATCAGTCAGCACCGGGGCTGGCTCAGGCGAGCGTCGTGTCGATGGATTCGTCGACGCCGGTCTTGGCGTTCGCCTTCGCGTCGATCCAGGCACGCACCTGCGGCAGCAGGGTGATCAGCCCGATCACCCCCGCAATGGCGACCGAGACGCCAACCACGAGCAGGTTGTCGACGAGCACGGCCAACAGGATTCCACCGACGATCATGCCGACGCCGGAGAGGGCCAGTGCCGCTCGACCCTTGCGGTTGTCGGTCAGCTTGTTGGCGGCGCCGGCCGCCGTGCTTGTTGTGCGGTCGAGTACTCGCTCCGCCCATGCGAACTCGGTGGCCAGGATCACGAGACCGAGAATGATCACCAGGACGCCAGGGCCCGGAAGCGCCAGCATGGCGAGACCGGCCAGCAGGACGGCGACACCGGCGATGAACACCACGAGGCGCTTCGCATTGCGGGCGATGACGCGGATCCAGGCGCCGGGTGAATGGAGTTGCATTCCTCAGTATCGGCCGTTCGGCCGCGTTTCGAACAACCTGAACCGCAACTCCATCGCCACGGACGGTCATCGCTGACTACGTTCAGTCTCGTGACCCGCATCGATCCACCCCTCGTCAACCCCGAGCGGGAGTCGCTGCTCGCGTGGCTCGACTATCACCGCAAGACCTTGGCCATGAAATGCGAGGGTCTTTCGGCCGACCAGTTGTGCCAACGATCGGTGCCACCGTCGAGCATGTCGCTCATCGGGCTGGTCAGGCACATGGCGGAGGTGGAGCGCAACTGGTTCCAACGGGTGCTGTCGGGTCTCGGTGACGACGTCGCGGGGCCGATCTTCTACCAGCGGGTGGTGAACGTCGATGGCGACTTCGACGACGTCGACCCAGCGACCGTCGATGCGGACATTGCGACCTGGTGTCGCGAGATCGCTGAGGCCGATGTGGTCATCGCTGAGCTCGACCTCGATGACCGTCGACCGACGCCGGATCGTGGTGATCTCGACCTGCGCTGGGTGCTCGTCCACATGATCGAGGAATACGCCCGCCACAACGGCCATGCCGACCTGCTCCGCGAGGCCATCGACGGCACCACCGGTGACTGACAGCCAGGGGAGCAGGCGGGGCGGTTGGTCCTCGATGCTCGAGTACACCGTCACCGATGTGCTCGGGCCGGGCCCCACGGCCGAAGAAGTCCGGCGGGCACTGTGGTCAGCCGAGGGTGGTCGCCATGGTGCCGATCAGCGTCTCGACGGCGGTTGGTTCGGCATCGTCCACGGGCACGATCAGGGTGTAGACCTGATCGCCGACGCGGAGCACCCCGACGTGGACCCCGGAACCGCTGAGGCGCACAGCGTCGTCGCCGGCGTCGACCTCCTGCTCGTCGTCACCAGCGAACGCTCGATTGATGCCCAGCGTGAAGTCGTACGCATCGACTCCGGTTCGCCCTCCTACATCGGCAGGCCGCATGAATGCGACCGTGAGGTTCGAAGTTGATCCGGTGTCATTGGTGTACTCGTAGGCGCACTGTGGAGTGGCGGAGTCATCGGGGACGGCGGCAGTGACTTCGACGCCCAGATCCGTAGCGACTGACTCGGTGGTCAGCTGCTGGCAGATCGCAGCGCCCGTCACCACCCCAGCGGTCGGTGCAGCGTCGGTGACGGGGGTGCTGGCGGCCACGGGATCGACCTCGGTCGCAGGATCGGAGTTCGCTTCGCTGTCACTCCCGCAACCGACAAGAAGCAGTGTTGCGATCACGCCGGCGACGATCAGATCCCCGGCGGTTCGGAGGCTTGTCATTGAGTGAAGCTAGCCGATGGCGAACCCAGCCGCCTTTGCCTGACAGTCAGGGGAGCCAGGCGGGGCGGGCTGCCTCGTACGTGTCGATCGCGTCGGCGTGGGTGAGGGTGATGCCGACGTCGTCCAACCCGTTGAGGAACCGGTACTGCGTCTGCGCGTCGATCGGGAACGGCTCGTCGATTCCAGCGGCGGGTACCTCGACCCTGAGCCGTTCCATGTCGACCACGATCTGCGTGTCGGTGTCGGTCTCGATCGCAGCCCAGATGGCTTCCACGATCGCCTCCGACAGCACGACGGGCACGAGGCCGTTCTTGGTGCAGTTGTTGCGGAAGATGTCCGAGAAGCTCGGCGCGATCACGGCGTCGAAGCCGTACTGCTGGATGGCCCAAACGGCGTGCTCGCGCGATGATCCGACGCCGAACGCCGGGCCGGCCACGAGAATGTTCGCCTGGGCGTAGCGATCGTCGTTGAGCACGAAGTCGCGGTCGTCGCGCCAGGTGGCGAACAGCCCCTTCTCGAAGCCCGTGCGCTCGACGCGCTTGAGCCAGTCGGCGGGGATGATCTGGTCGGTGTCGACGTCGGAGCGCTTCAGCGGGATTCCGGTGCCGGTGATGACGTGCACTGCCTTCATGACGATGCCCCTTCCAGATCGGCAGGTGTACAGAAGGTCCCCTTGACCGCCGTGGCGGCAGCGACCTCGGGCGACACGAGGTGGGTGCGTCCGCCGCGACCCTGTCGGCCTTCGAAGTTTCGGTTGCTCGTGCTCGCCGCCCGTTCACCGGGGGCCAGCTTGTCGGGGTTCATGGCGAGGCACATCGAACAGCCGGGCTCGCGCCAGTCGGCCCCGGCGGCGATGAACACCTGGTCGAGACCCTCGGCGATCGCCTGCGCCTTCACGGCATGGCTGCCCGGCACCACCATGACCCGCTTCACCGTGACCGTTCGACCCTTCATCACGGCCGCGGCGGCGCGGAGGTCCTCGATGCGGCTGTTGGTACACGACCCGATGAACACGGTGTCGACGGCGACGTCGCGCATCGGCGTGCCCGGCTCGAGGCCCATGTACTCCAGGGCTCGGGCCACGGTTTCCCTGGTGGTCGGGTTGTCGTAGTCGTCGGGAGACGGCACCGCCGAGTCGATCGGGGCAACCTGGCCGGGGTTGGTACCCCAGGTGACGTGCGGGCGGATGGTCGATGCGTTGAGCACGACTTCTTTGTCCCAGTCGGCGTCGTCGTCGGAATGCAGCGTCGACCAATCGGCGATCGCGGCATCCCACGCGCCGCCGCTTGGCGCCTTGGCGCGTCCCTTCAGGTACTCGAACGTGGTGTCGTCGGGCGCGATCATCCCAGCCTTCGCGCCGGCCTCGATCGACATGTTGCAGACCGTCATGCGGCCCTCCATCGACAATCCTCGGATCGCCGACCCGCGGTACTCGATCACGTGGCCAATGCCGCCGCCCGTGCCGATCTCGCCGAGGATCGCGAGGATCACATCCTTGGCGGTGACGCCCGACTGGAGGTCGCCCTCGACGGTGACCGACATCCACTTCGGACGCTGCTGGGGGAGGGTCTGCGTGGCGAGCACGTGCTCGACCTCACTCGTGCCGATGCCGAAAGCCAGCGCGCCGAATGCGCCATGGGTGGCGGTGTGCGAGTCGCCACACACGATGGTCATGCCCGGCAGGGTGCGGCCCTGCTCCGGGCCGATGACGTGCACGATGCCCTGGTTGGGGTCGCCCATCGGGAAGTTGGTGATGCCGAACTCGGCGGTGTTCACGCGCAGCGTGTCGATCTGCTTTGCTGAGACAGGGTCGGCGATCGGCTGGTCGATGTTCTCGGTCGGCACGTTGTGGTCCTCGGTGGCGATCGTCAGATCGGGCCGGCGGACCGTGCGGCCGCTGATCCGGAGCCCGTCGAACGCCTGCGGGCTCGTTACTTCGTGAACCAGGTGCAGGTCGATGTACAGCAGGTCGGGTTCGTCGGGTGCGGAGTGCACCAGATGCCGTTCCCACACCTTTTCCGGCAGTGTCTTGCCCACGTCGTTGCTCCTTGTTGTTGCAATGTCCCAATATGTGGGATTAGATTCTTGCGATATGGACATCATATCCGGAGTCGGCGTGCTCGACAAGGCCATGTTGGTGATGGGGGCGGTGGCCGATGCCCCTCGAACCCTCGTCGAATTGCAAGCTGAGACGCAGCTCCCCCGAGCAACCGCTCACCGCTTGGCGACAGCGCTCGAGGCGCACGGCATGCTGCGGCGTGATACCGACGGTCGGTTCGATCTCGGCCAGGGTCTTGTCCCGCTCGGGCGGACCGCTGCCGAACGTTTCTCGCTCGTTGATGTGGCGCGTCCGGTGCTTGAACACCTCCGCGACGACACGGGAGAGAGCGTGCAGCTCTTCGTGCGCGAGGGTGAGCAGCGTCGCTGCGTGCTGTCGCTCGAGTCGACTCACGGTCTGCGCTGGATCGTTCCGCAGGGTGCGTTGCTCCCCCTCGATGTCGGGTCAGCCGGCCGCGTGCTCTCGGGCGAGACCGGGCGCCACGGATGGATCGAGAGCATCGGTGAACGCGAGGCGGGCGTCGCGTCGGTGAGCGCGCCGATTGTCGCCTCCGATGGCTCGGTGGTAGCAGCGCTGTCGGTGAGCGGCCCGATCGAGCGTCTCACCCGCCAACCAGGCAAGCGCTTCGGAAACATGGTCACCACCGCCGCCCTCCGAGTCCTCCCCTGACCGCCGAACGACTGGAGGGTTCGCGGGTGATGGCTCAGGCGGCGCTGGCCTCGCGCCACAACCACCAGGCGATCGGGATTTGCAGCGGGAGCCGGATCCAGTTCTGCGGGCCGGTCGCGGTGCCCACACTGCGGGTCATCCGTCCATCGACGGGCTTCAGCTCGACCTTGTTGACGGCCATGTCGATGTTGGCGGGGAACACGATCACCAACAGTGCGATCAACCCGAGTGCGGCAGGGCGACGTGTACGCGGAGACAGCAGGCCGAGGCCGAGCGCGATCTCGGCGGCGCCGCTGACCCGGTTCGCGAGCTGTGCATCGGCAAACCAGTCGGGCACGATCGACTCGAAGAAGTCCGGGCGGGCAAAATGGGCAACTCCCGCAGACGTGAAGAGTGCGGCGGCGGCGAGGGTCGATCGCATCGCCACAGTCAAGCCCGTCGGATACCGGTCGTCGCAGCCGGGCGGGTTGCTCCTACGCTGTGCGAGTGACCGAATCGGCCGTCAATGTCGAGGTGCTCCCGAGTGATTGGCGCGAACAGGTACGCGCCCTCGCCAAGGATCGCGATGCCGTCATCCTCGCCCACAACTATCAGGTTCCCGAGATCCAGGACATCGCCCATCACGTCGGTGACTCACTCGCTCTGTCACGGCTGGCCGCCGAGGTCGACGCGTCGACGATCGTGTTCTGTGGCGTTCACTTCATGGCCGAGTCGGCGAAGATCCTTGCATACGACAAGACGGTCCTCATCCCTGACGCGGCCGCCGGCTGCAGCCTCGCCGAGACGATCAACGCCGAACAGCTCCGGGCGTGGAAGGCCGAGTATCCGGGTGCCGTTGTAGTCAGCTACGTGAACACCACCGCCGAGGTGAAGGCCGAGACCGACATCTGCTGCACCTCGTCGAACGCCGTGGACGTCGTCGAGTCGATCCCTCGCGATCAGGAGGTGCTGTTCCTCCCCGACCAGTTCCTGGGCGCGCACGTCCAACGCCTCACCGGGCGCGACAACATGCACATCTGGATGGGCGAGTGCCACGTCCATGCCGGCATCAACGGCGCCGAACTCCGGGCGCAGGTCGAGGCCGAACCCGAGGCCGAGTTGTTCGTACATCCCGAGTGCGGGTGCGCCACCAGCGCGCTCTACCTCGTGTCGTCGGGCGTCGTGCCGGCCGAGCGCACGCGGATCCTCTCGACCGGCGGGATGGTCGACGCTGCTCGCGCGACGACAGCTGCCAAGGTGCTCGTCGCCACAGAGACCGGCATGATCCATCAATTGCGCAAGGTGAACTCGACAACCGACTTCGTGCCGGTCAACCGGGCGGCGGTGTGTAAGTACATGAAGATGATCACGCCGGCGAAACTGTTGCGCTCGCTGCGTGAGGGCACCGACGAGGTGTTCGTCGAGCGCGAGATCGCCGATCGCGCTCGCCTCTCGGTCGAGCGCATGATCGCCATCGGCACTTCGTCGGCAACGGCCGAGTGACGTGAACCTGCCGAGGCGCTTGGCGGCGCCGCCAGCGACCTGGGACCGCGACGTCGACGTGGTCGTGCTGGGCTCCGGAGCAGCGGGGCTGTCGGCTGCGCTCGCAGCTCGCCCGGTTCGCAGCGTCCTCGTGGTCACCAAGGACATCCTCTCCGCCGGCTCCACTCAGTGGGCTCAGGGAGGCCTCGCCGGGGTGCTCGACCCGAGCGACACGATCGACGACCATGTGCGTGACACGCTCGAAGCGGGTGCCGGCCTGTGCGACGAGGATGTCGTGCGCGAGCTGGTGACCGAGGCTCCGAAGTCGATCCGGTACCTCATGCGCCTCGGAGCGGCGTTCGATCCCGAGCAGGGCGGCACCGACATCGCGTTGACCCGCGAGGGCGGCCACAGCCACAACCGCATCGTCCACGCAGGCGGCGACCGCTCGGGAGCGGAGGTGCAGCGCACGCTCGACGAGTCGGCAATCGGTGCCGGCGTCGAGGTGCTCGGTCACGCGTTCGCGCTCGATCTCGTGCTCGGGACTGCCGCCGATGGCGAACCCCAGGTCGTCGGTGTGCGCATCGGCAAGACCGACGAGCACGGGGTGCTCGTCTCCGTCGGGATCGTCACGGCGCGCGCCATTGTGATTGCGTCCGGCGGGTACGGGCAGGTGTTCGCGTCCACGTCGAACCCCCCGGCAGTGACGGGCGATGGCGTGGCGATGGCGCTTCGGGCTGGGCTCGCAGTGACGGACGTCGAGTTCGTGCAGTTCCACCCGACCGTGATGTGGCGTGGGCCCGATGCGCTCGGCCAGCAAGCCCTGGTGTCGGAGGCGGTACGCGGGGAAGGTGCGATCCTGTTCGACGGCGCGGGTGAACGCGTGATGGCCGGTGTGCATCCGCTCGAAGACCTCGCGCCTCGCGATGTGGTGGCTGCAGCCATCAGCCGGCGAATGGCCGAAGCGCCGGGAGGCATCGACGACCACGTGTACCTCGATGCGACGCACATGGGTGCACGCTTCTACGAACGGTTCCCATCGATCACCGAGGCGTGCCGGGAGATCGGGCTCGATCCTGCGGTCGATCGGATTCCCGTGGCGCCGGCGGCGCACTATGCGTGCGGTGGCATCCGGGCGGGCCTCGATGGTCGCACCTCGTTGCGCGGGTTGTATGCAGTGGGGGAGGTGTCGGCGACCGGCGTTCACGGGGCGAACCGACTCGCGTCGAACAGCCTCACCGAGTCGATCGTGGCGGGCACGTGGGTCGGTCGTGATCTCGCATGGGAACTCCCCGATCGTGCGCCGATCGACCTCGAGGTCGACGACCCGTTGGAGCACCCGTTGCTCGACCCTGCCCGGCTGCGCGAGGTGCGCGCCGTGATGTCGCGCCACGTGGGTGTACTGCGCGACGAGATGTCGTTGGCGTCAGCGACCGGAGCACTGGGATCGATCGCAAGGGAGATGCGGTCGGCGAAGCGAACCGGCGATGTCGACGAGGTGTCGATCGAGCCGTCGCGCCGCACGTGGGAGGGCACGAACATCCTCACGGTCGCTTCGGCGGTTGTTGCGGCGGCACGCACCCGTCACGAGAGCCGTGGCTGTCACCGTCGCTCCGACTACCCCGAGCCCCGCGCTGAGTGGCTCCTCCATCTCGACGTCACGCTGGACGCGTCTGGTGCGCTGATTGTCGGCGATCGGCTCCACGCCTGACCAAGCAACCGTTGGTTTGTGTGAGCGACAACGTTGACTTCGGCGATCGGCGCTCACGCAAACTTGAGCCCGCTCGTCGACGAGACGTCTACGGCGCCTACGATTCGTCGACGTGACCGCAACGCTGACGTGTGATGTGTGCGGATTCGAGGCCTCTCGGTGGAGTGCCGACGATCTCGAACGCACCCTGGCCCATACAGGCGACCTGATCGGCTACGTCCTGGCGGGTTCGCCGGATCAAGCGGCCCTCGCCGCCCGGCCGCTCGACGTCGATGACGATCAGGTCGTGGCGACGCACGCGGTGATGCACCGCCTCGATGAACTCGCGGCGACCCGACGCTCGCTGGAGGGGTTCGAGCCGATGGTGGGATCGGTCGATTCGCTCCAGGCATCGTCGGGCGGCGTCCCGAAGCTCCCGATCGCCGAGGCGATCGTCGGCCCGGGAGGCGTGGAAGGTGACGGGCAGAACAACCGGCGCAACCACGGGCGCCCGTGGCAGGCACTCTGCTTGTACAGCTCGGACCTCTTGGAGGTACTCGCGGCCGAAGGCCACCCGATCGCGGCCGGAGGCGCTGGTGAGAACCTGACGATTTCGGGTGTCGACTGGTCACGCATGCGTGGGGGTCTCACGATCGACGTCGGTGACGTGCGGCTGCGAACGAGCAGTCCCGCAGCGCCGTGCCACAAGATCGGCGACGTGTTCGTCGATCGCGACTGGAACCGCATCGACCATGTCGACCGCCCGGGCTGGAGTCGCTGGTACGCCTCGGTGCTCAGCGGCGGCACGATCCGCCCCGGCGACCAAGTCACCATCACTGCCTGACCGTTACATCTGGGGTCTGACCCCAGATGTCACGCCGCTCGTACACTCGGCGCATGTTCGTGTTCCATCCGTTGTCGGAGGCGACTCGCCGTGAACTGATCACCGGGGGCCTCGATCCTGATGCAGTCGCCGGCATCGTTCGCAATGCGGTCATCGAGGACCTGATGGGTGGGGTCGACGTCACCTCGGTCGCCACCATCGACCCCGACCAGCGCAGCACGGCCACATTCGGGGCACGCCAATCCGGTGTGATCGCGGGACTCGCTGTCGTCGCTGCCGTGATCGAAACCGTGTGCGGCGACGAGGCGAGCGACTTCACGTGCATGGTTGCCGATGGCGCAGTGGTGCAACCTGGAGCGAAGGTCGCCGAGGTGACCGCACCGACGCGATTGCTGTTGACGGCCGAGCGCACCGCCCTGAACCTGCTGTGCCATCTCTCGGGTGTGGCGTCGTCGACTCGGCGATGGGCCGACGCCTTGGAGGGCACGTCAGCGGTGGTGCGCGACACCCGCAAGACGACCCCGGGTCTGCGGGCGCTGGAGAAGTACGCCGTCCGCTGCGGTGGCGGTGTGAACCACCGGATGGGCCTGTCTGACATGGCGCTCGTCAAGGACAATCACGTCGTCGCCGCCGGCGGCATCACCGAGGCGCTCCAACGGGTGCGTGACCTCGAAGCCACCATTGAAGTCGAGATCGAAGTCGATTCGCTCGATGGGCTGCGAGAGGCGATCGCTGCAGGCGCCGACGAGGTACTGATCGACAACTTCACGCCCGATCAGATGCGTGAAGCCGTGGCGATTCGTAATGAACTGAACGTCGCCGTTCGCCTCGAGGCCAGCGGTGGGCTGACGCTCGAATCGGCCCGAGCCGTGGCGGCGACAGGCGTC
>DASQFE010000523.1:0-3250 GCA_035633295.1 Ilumatobacteraceae bacterium
GGCCCGACCCCGCGTGTCGTACTGCGGATCACGCCCGGCGTGCACGCCCACACCCACGAGTTCATTGCCACCGGCCAGGATGATTCGAAGTTCGGCTTCAACCTCGCCAACGGCGACGCGCTGCAGGCGGTCGACCGCGCCCGTCGGGCCGACTCGGTCGACCTCGTCGGTGTGCACTGCCACATCGGTTCCAACGTGTTCGAGGCGTCCTCGTTCGCCAAGGCCGCCGAGGTGATGGCCGACTTCGCCGTGCCCCTCGACCTGCCCGAACTGGTCCTCGGCGGGGGCCTCGGGGTGCCTTACCTCGAGTCGGAGGAAGCGCCGACGATCACCCAGTGGGGGAGTGTGCTCCTCGACGCCTGCGAGTCGCTCGGCGTGCGCTCACGGGTCAGTGTCGAACCCGGCCGCGCCATCGTCGCGGCGGCCGCCATGACCATCTACACGGTTGGCACCATCAAGGAGATCCCCGGCGTGCGCACGTACGTCGCTGTCGATGGCGGCATGAGCGACAACCCGCGCCCGGTGCTCTACGGATCGGGATACGAGTCGTTCCTGCCGCGTGAACTCGACGGCGAGCGTGGACTCACCGTGCGTCTCGTCGGCAAGCACTGCGAGTCCGGTGACGTGCTGGCGTTCGCCGCGCAGGTGCCGTCCGACATTGCCGTCGGCGATCTGCTCGCCATGCCGGTGACGGGTGCATACGGTCACTCGATGGGATCCAACTACAACAAGATCACACGCCCGCCGGTGGTCTTCGTCGCCGATGGCGATGCCCGTCTCGTGGTACGCCGCGAGACCTACGCCGACTTGTTGGCCACCGACATCGGTTGACCGTACGATTCGGCGATGGGTTCGTTTCTCGGGTCGATACAACGCCTTTTCGACAAGACGGCGCGCTCGCTGTCCAAGTCGACATCCGCAACGGCCTCGAGCCGCACGACCACGACCTCGACCGATGCACCGAGTCGGACGCGGCCGGTCATCAAGGGTGTGCGGGTCGAGTACACCCCCGACCTGGATGGCGATCCCGACCCCGGTGAGGTGGTGTGGACGTGGGTGCCGTACGAGGACGACCCGAGCCAGGGCAAGGACCGCCCCGTCGTGATCATCGGACGCACCGGTGACGATCTGGCGGGCGTGCCACTCACGTCGAAGGATCACGACCGCGACGATGAGATTCCGGTCGGCACCGGCCCGTGGGACCGCGACGGACGCCAGAGTTTTGCCAAGGTCGACCAACTGCTCTCGATTGATCCCGACGCCGTTCGGCGCGAGGGAGCGGTTCTGGCTCGCAACCATTTCGACGATGTCGTCGCCGGGGTCGCCCGGTTCCACGACGTCAACCAGAGCTGACTGGGTCGGTCAGCGCCTCGTCGCCCTCACCTCGCCGCCCTCACCTTGTCGTCATCGTCTGTTCGATGGGATCGGTGATCAGCGCGGCCAGTGCGGCACCGGTTGCACCGTCTGCTTCCACCACCAGCGATACGCCGTAGCGGTCGTCGAGATCGAGCCACGGTGTTGTCCCGTAGGCCCCCGGGTCGCTCAGGCGGCCGGTGTTGCGGTCGATCCACCAGCCCATGCCGTACCCCTGGCCATTCGCTGATCCGTCGTACGTCTGGCCGATCCGGTCGGCATGCATTCGGTCGATCGCTGCCGGGGTGAGTACCTGGCGCTCGCCGCATCGGCCTCCTCGAAGGTGCATCAGGAGCAACTCGCCGTAGTCGGTTGCCGTGATGTACGCGCCGCCCTCCATGTTCGGGTTCTCGGTCGGGGCGAGCGTGGCCGGATCGGCGTCGAATGCGTCCGGGTAGGTGAACCCGAACGGGCTGAACTGGGCCCAGTGGTTGTTGAACGCGAGCGACTCGACCCCGCAGGGTTCGACATAGATGTCGTCGATGAGTTGCGCCCACGACCGTCCCGATACCACCTCGGCCACCGCGCCGGCCACTTGCCACTGGGCGCCGCCGTAACGGAACTCGGTATCGGGAGCGGCGACATCGGCATCGTCACGGTCGGTCGTGAAGATCGACGCAGCACAATCGACCAGTGTGCCCTGAGCGAGGTATTGGCAGATGTACGGCGAGTAGACAGGGTTGGGGAACAGGCCGACCAGGCCCGAACTGTTCGACAGCAGCTGGGCGGGCGTGATCTGTGGGTTGCCGGCACCCCAGTCGACGACGTCGGCGACCGGGGCGTCGATGTCGAGAAGCCCTTGGTCGTCGAGCGCCATCAGCACACCGGCGACGATCATCTTGCTCGACGAGGCGATCAGCGAGACGCGCTCGGCGCTGAACTCGCCCCAGTACTCCTCGTGGACGATGCCGTCGTCCTGATCAACGATGACGAGCGCGGCTCCGTTGAGCCCGCGATCGTCCACGAAGTCCTGCACGATCGGCGAGATTGCCGAGAAGTCGCGAGAAGGTCCCGCCTCGATGGCGCCTTCCTGCGTCGGGATCTCCATGGTCGACGGCGTAGGCGTCGTCGACGGCGTGGTCGGCGGAGGTTCGGCCATCGTCGCCTGAGGAGCTGCGGAGGGCGCAGTAGGTTCGTCACGGGCCACGTCAGGTCCTGTGCAGGCCGCACTGACCAACGCGGCGCCCAGCAACATGGCGCCCATCAACTCGAGTCGTTTCAACACGGATGGACGTCGCAGATCGAACCGTCTGTCACCCTGAAACGGCACCGGGGATGCTGCTGGCCTGGAGGTAGGTGAGCACGGCGCGCACTCGCCGATTGGCATCCGGGTCGTCGAACAGCCCGAGCTTGGCGAAGATCGAGGGATGTGCTTCTCGACGGCGCGGTTGCCGATGAACAGCATCGCTCCGATCGCGACGTTCGACCGTCCGGTCGCCAGCGCTGCGAGTACGTCGAGTTCACGGGGCGTGAGTGTGGCGATCGGGGAGGCCGATTGTTGAACTCGACGTTCGACCAGCAGGTCGGCAACCTGGCGATCGACGAACGATCCACCCGCATTGACCAGCTCGATTGCGGTGATCAACTCGCCGGGCTCGGCGATGCTGTCTTTGAGGAGATACCCACGTCGGGCTGCGCCGTCGTGGATCAACCGTGACAGGTAGGCGGGGTCGGCGAACTGCGAGAGGACGATGACACCCACCCAGGGGTGGGTGGCGCGGAGGCTCTCGGCGGCGGCAATTCCTTCGTCGGTGTGGGTGGGCGGCATGCGGATATCGGTGATGACGATGTCGTACCCGCCAGGTTCAGCAAAGGCCGCCCCGACTCCTTCATTGAG
>DASQFE010000524.1:0-7175 GCA_035633295.1 Ilumatobacteraceae bacterium
CGGAACCCGCTCCCGTCATCGACGTCGAACTCCTGCGATATCTCAGTGTCGACAACTCGTCTCCGTTCACCCTGCAGATCACCGCCGACGAGGCCGCAACGGAGTCGAGTGGCATCAGCGTCGCCACCGTCACGTCGGTGACAGAGCCCTGATCATGCCGTCGGCCAAGTTCAACGCCTGCACGACATCGCGTTCGCTCACGATGTAGTCGACGTCGATTGCGCAACGACGGAGGTTGTCGAGTTCGCACCGCTGCTCCACTCCGATGCCCGAGCCGACGACGCTCTGAGCGAGGTCGACCGCGGCCGACGCGTCGACGATCGCAACGCGCAACGAGCCCGACTCCAACGCCTGGTGGGCCATCGCGAGACGAACGTGTGCTCCGCCGAGGTGATCGTCGGGTGGACCTTCGAATCGGTGCGCTTCTCTGACGCCCCGGACGAAGATGAACAACGCAGGAACGTAGATGGCGGTGAGCACCGTCATGCTGACCTCGACCGGAAACGCGATGGGTGTTGCGAGCACCCCACCGAACACCCAGGCGAGCTGGAACCAGGTCTCGTAGCGAGCCCCGGCTCGCCCGAGGAGTGCCTCGGGCGCTCGGCGCTGCAGCAGTCCATCGAACGAATTGCGACCGAGTGTTGTGGAGAGTCCGACGAGGGCGGAGATGACCATCAGGAGTGGCACCGAAGCGCCGAGAATCCCCACCGCCGTGAACACCGCGGGCAACGCGATCGCCAGCCCGATCAGCTGTTCCTCGCGGAACCAGCGTCGTAGGACGGTGGTCGCCGTGTGGCCGAGGAATGCGCCGATGCCGTACGCGGCCGCCGCCACGCCGTAGATGTAGGCCGGTTCCGATGACCGCCGGAGCGTGAACGCCAACGTGAAGAGAAAGAACCCGACGGCGGCGCGGATGGCGAGCATGCCGACGGACGACACGACAACCGTCGGAAGGTGGGTCTCGGCGTACTCGACATCATTCGGCGTGATCGCCACCGTCGAACGAGGGCGGGCCCACAGCACGGCGCCGCCGGCGAACGCGAACAGCACAGCGGCGCCGCGAAGCGACCATTCAGGACCGGTCCAGGCGAACAGCGCGGTCGCCGCGACGACTCCGAGCGCCGCAGTGATACTCGAGAGGCGGGCCAGACGGGCGTTCGTGGATACGAGTTCCTCGGGGTCGTCGACGAGCGTCTGTACGAGTGTCTGCTTGACGATGCCCGACGCCTTGCTGGCAATCAGCAGGCACAGCACGATCGGATAGAAGGCCACCTGCAGCAGCGTGACGGCGAGCAGCAGGCAGAACACACCGCGGGCCACGAAGAAGGATGACGCGACATAGCGCTGCGACCGACGGAAGCGATCGATGGCGGGACCCACCAGCGGCGACAGCACCGCCAGCGGCGCCATCGTGATGAGGAGATAGAGCAACACCTGCTCACGCGAGGCGTTCGGGCTGACATTGAAGAACAGTGAGCCGGCGAGGCTGACGGACACGAACGCGTCACCGGCTGCTGCCAGCGCCTGCGCCGTCGCCAACGGCACCAGCGCACGCCGACCGATCATCACCCGCCGGACACGGCTATGCAGTGGTACGCGTTCGTCGGTGAGCGACTCGCTCCCCTCGTTTGCGCCGACCGTGGGCATCGTCCCCATCTTGGTGCATCGAAGCGTCGGGAGGGTGATGGACGTGATGATGTGCGAAAGTTGCGACTCATGGGTGCTGGGACGTTTCCATCCGACTTGGACATCGCTCGACAGGCGACGCTGCGTCCGTTGACCGATATTGGCGCCGACGCCGGCATTCCTCTCGACTGCCTCGAGCCGTACGGCACGGGTACGGCGAAGATCGACTTGCGCGCCGTCGAGTTGATGGCCGACCGACCGCGGGCAAAGTACGTCGTGGTGTCGGCGATCACCCCGACACCACTCGGTGAAGGGAAGACGACGGTCGCCGTCGGGTTGAGCCAGGGGTTCAAGCACATCGGTCGCAGTGCCACACTTGCGATCCGCCAGCCGTCGATGGGTCCGACGTTTGGGATCAAGGGCGGCGCGGCCGGGGGCGGCTACAGCCAAGTGGTGCCGATGGAGCTGCTCAACCTGCACCTCACCGGCGACGTCCACGCCGTCACTGCGGCCACCAACATGTGCGCTGCGGCGGTCGATGCCCATGTGTTCCACGGCAACACGACCGGCCTCGATCCGCACCAGATCACGTGGCGGCGATCAATCGACATCAACGACCGATCGCTGCGCAACATCGTGACGGGACTCGGCTCGCGCCTCGACGGGATTCCCCGCGAGACCGGCTTCGACATCACCGCCGCATCCGAAGTGATGGCGACGCTGGCGCTGTGCACCGACCTCCAGGATCTCCGCCGGCGTCTCGGGCGAATCGTGGTCGGCTACACGAAGGCGGGCGACCCCGTGACCGCCGATGACATCGAGGTCGCTGGGGCGATGGCGGTGATCCTGCGCGAGGCCATCAAACCGAACCTCATGCAGACACTCGAGAACACCCCGGTGCTCGTGCACGCCGGCCCGTTCGGCAACATCGCCACTGGCAACTCGTCGATCGTCGCCGACCTCATCGGCATCCACATGGGCGACTATCTCGTGACCGAGGCGGGCTTCGGAGCCGACATGGGCGCCGAGCGGTTCTTCAACATCAAGTGCCGCGTGTCGGGCCTTGCTCCCGACGCGGCTGTGCTCGTGGCGACCGTTCGCGGGTTGAAGGCGCACAGCGGCAAGCACACCATCGTTGCCGGTCGGCCCCTGCCCGAAGCACTGTTGCAGGAGAACCCCGACGAGGTGCACGAGGGCGGCGCGAACCTGCGCAAGCAGTTGGAGAACATGCGCATCCACGGCTGTACGCCGGTGGTGGCCATCAACGTGTTTCCCGGCGACCATCCCGCCGACATCCGCGCCATCGAGGAGATCGCCGCCGAGTTCGATGCCCGCTCCGCCGTGTCGACCCATTTCGTCGACGGCGGCGCCGGCGCGAAAGACCTCGCTCGGGTCGTCGCCGAGGCGGCCGAGGAACCGAGCGAGTTCAAGGTGCTGTATCCCGACGACATGTCGTTGCGCGACAAGATCCACACCGTCGCCACCAAGGTCTACGGCGCCGACGGGGTCGACTACACACCGGTGGCCGCCCGCCAGATCGACAACTTCGAACGCAACGGCTTCGGGAACTTGCCGGTGTGCATCGCCAAGACACACCTGTCGATCTCGTCGGACCCGACACTGCACGGGGCGCCAACAGGCTGGACGCTGCCGGTGCGTGAGGTGCGTGCATCCGTGGGCGCCGGCTTCGTGTATCCGATCTGCGGAGCGATGAGCACGATGCCCGGCCTCGGCGCGTCGCCGGCGCTGCAGCGCATCGACATCGACGCCGACGGCAACATCGTCGGCCTCAGCTGAATGAGATGCATGTGTCGCCGATCGACGCGCTGCGCGCGATCCACGAGGAGCTCTGGGATGCCGAGCGGGGAATGGACCGGTTCGCTCGCGGCGTCGTGCCTGGCGTCGACATCTCGTCGCTGAATCTGCACTCAGTTCGCGAAACTGCGCTGGGCGCCTTCCTCGACCTGGACCACGGCAACACTGATCGCGCCGTCACGGCGATCCGCAACGTGCTCGCACTGCAATACCCGGCCTCCGACTGGCCATGGAGCGGCACCTTCCCCGTCACGGCCGAGCAGCGCGATCCGCCCGGAACCGACGCGATCGAGTGGGTGCACTACGACCCCAACTGGCGACAATTCCTCGGGTGCATCCTCGCACTCACCCTCATCCACCACGGCTCGGACCTGCCCGATGACATTCGAACCGGCATCGACGAAGCGCTCTCGCGCTGCGTGCACGGCGAGCCTGACACACGCATCGCGCCCTGGTACACGAACCCCAACCTCATGCATGCCTGGCTCCTCGGCCACGTCGGGCTGGCGATCGGCGACGCCGACCTGATCGCAGCCGGCGAGCGAAGGGTCCATCAGATCATGGAGCGCTTCGAACGCTTCGGCGACATCGACGAGTACAACTCGCCGACCTACGACGGCATCGACCTGTTCGCGTTGGCGCTGTGGGCCACACACCCACCGACGCCGAACTACGAACGATCCGGCGCAGCCGTGCTCACACACCTCGGCGCTCGAATCTCCGCGCTCTACCACCGCCAACTCGGCGCAGTGTGCGGGCCGTACATCCGGGCCTACGGGCTCGACCTCCAGCGCTACGTGTCACTCGCCGGGATCTGGCTCCACATTGTCGGAGAGCCGACCTCGTCGATCCTGCCGACGGTGATCGACCAGGACACCGTGCACGTCCACGATCTGTACTTCCTGCCGGTGATGCTGCGACTCGCACCAAACGTGTGCGACCATCTCACCCTCCAGGGGGTGACGGCCCCACGACACCACGTTCAACGGTTCGGCGGTGCCTGCGCCGAGAGCCACCTCCGGTCCGACGTCGCCGTGGGGTGGGAGTACGGGCGCCGCCACGAGGCCTCGCTCGACCAGTACGTGCCGTTCACTGCGCACTTCGCCACCGACAGCCAGACGTCATCGATCGGCATCATGGTGCCCGGCGAGACCGCATGGATCGATGTCCGCCAGGTGGACGACCTCTCCTTCGAACTCTGCGCCGGAGGGAAGGCGGGCAGAGTCGGCGTCCGCGTCGTCGTGGGGTCGACCGCCACGGTCGCCGCCGACCGGGTCACCTTCGGGCAGTGCGACATCTCGTTCGACCTGCGCGCCGACGAGGTCACCGAGACGACAACGGCGGTCGGCCTCGAGATCCACATGACCTGGGCGGCCGAGGAGATCACGGGCCGGATCGCATTGCGTTCGATCTGAGACGGGGATCGAGCGTCAGCGGCCCCAGCGCAATCTCGATGCGGGTCCCCCCGAGCGGGCTCGACCCGACGGTCACGCTGCCCGAGTGGGCGCGCGCCACGCGATCAACGACGGCGAGGCCCAGCCCACTGCCGGGCGTCGCCGTCGAGCCACGCTCGAACGGTGCGATCACCCGAACACGGTCGTCCGCGGCGATCCCCGGCCCGTCGTCGTCGACAACGATGGTCGGTGCTCCGGTGGTTTCGTCAACGACGATACGAACCTCCACATGGCCTGGCGAGCCGTCGACGGGGCGACCGTGCGTCAGCGCATTGCGCAGCACGTTGTCGAGCGCCAGCCGCACCCCGTCGGGCCACACAGCGAAGTTGGCCACAGACAAGGGTTGCTCGACGACGAGCTCGATCCTCGAGGTGGAAGACGATCGGCTCGTGACCTCGTCGGCCAGGTCGGCGAGCGCGTCGACGTCCATCTGTTCGAACCACTGCGGCTGCGCGAGGTCCGCCTGCGACAGGGCCTGGACGGTGGTCAGCGAGACCGCCATGCGCGCCAGCTCGGATCGTGCGACTGCGACCGACCCGGCGTCGGGACTGCCCGCCTGGCCCGCCTGGCCCGCCTCGGCGGCGAGTGCCACGTCGAGGTTCGTCATCGCACTCTGCAAGGGCGTGCGGAGCTCGTGAGTGGCCGACGCTGCGAAGTCCCGCGCCGCAGCCAGAGCCTGCTCGCGTCGCTCGATCGCCTCACTCAGGTCGGAGAGACCTGCATTCAGAGCGGCGGCGACATCGTCGACCTCGGGTGTGCCGTACCGATCGGCTACAGCGAGTCGCTCTGCTCCCCCGAGCGCCGCCGCATCGTGCTGGAGACGGGTGAGGGGACGGGCGGCACGGCGACCGAACAGCCACCCGATCACGCCAGCCCCGATCGCTGCGACAAACCCACCGATGATCACCCGCCGCCGGCTGTCACGGATGCGTTGTTGAACGGAACCGAGCGGTTCGGCGAACTCGACGACGGCACGATCGCCAAGTTCGGGAACATCATCGACCGACACCGCGTACAAGCGCCAGCTCTCATCGCCCACCTTGACGGTGCGAAGACCCGGTTCACCAACACGTGGCAGCCCGCCGGAAGGTTGTTGGCCGACCTCGATCGTCTGCATCGCATCGGTTCCCATGCCCGTGGCCACCCTGGCGGACGCAATGACACCGTTGAGCTCCGACACGGAAATGCGATCGCCGACGGCAACGAGCACAGCGGCAGACGAGGCGGCGCGCTCGGTGAGTGTCTCGTCGACCCGGTCGCTCAGCACCCGTTCGAAACGGGTGGCGACGACATTGGCGAGCACCAGGATTGCAATGGCCGACGCCACGAGTGCTGCGAGCCCGGTGCGCGTTGCGAGCTTCATCGCACCTCGAACACGAAGCCGACCCCGCGGACGGTTCCGATCAACGGCGGGAGGCCAGCAGCAGCGAGCTTGCGACGCAGGTAGCCGATGAACACATCGACGACGTTCGTGTCGACGTCGAAGTCGTACCCCCACACGAGTTCGAGCAATCTCAATCGGGACAGGACGACACCGGGGTTGGTGGCCAGCGCGTGGAGGAGATCGAACTCGCGCCGAGTGAGGTCGATCGCGTCGTCACCGACGAACGCACGACGACGATCGGTGTCGATGCGCAGGTCGCCGAAACGAACGACTGCCGTGATGGCCGGGCGCAACGACGCCCGCCGGATGAGGGCAGCGACGCGGGCGGCGAGCTCGGACAGGTCGAATGGTTTGACCAGGTAGTCGTCGGCTCCGGCCTGCAGACCGGCGATTCGATCGCCCACCTCGTCACGCGCCGACAAGATGAGGATCGGCACGTCGATCTCTTGGCGACGAAGGTGCGTGCACACATCGATCCCGGACATGCCGGGGAGGCCGACGTCGAGGATCACGACGTCATAGATCCGGTCAATCACCGCTGCGACCGCCGACTCCCCGTCGTGGGCGACCGTGACATCGAAGGCATGCAGGGCCAGACCGGCTCGAATGGCCTCGCGCACCGCGTCGTCGTCTTCGACGACCAGTACGCGATCGATGGGGGCGTGCGGTGTGCTCACCGATGCTGAGTCAACCAGGCTGGCGCTGGTGGACCAGCGATACCGGAGCCACGGTCAGTCCCCGGCGAAGTTCTTGTCGAGTTCGGCGAGGATTGCGTCGATCTCGGCAAGTTCCGCTTCAAGGGCAGCCAGCTCGGCGGGACTCAAGGCCGGTGCGACGCTCGGCACGGGGGCAACGGTGGGTTTCGGTGCTGGTCCTGGAGCGAGGGTCACCGTCGG
>DASQFE010000525.1:0-1815 GCA_035633295.1 Ilumatobacteraceae bacterium
GGGAACCGCTCCCCAGAGATTCGTAGTCCCCGACGCAGACCACGCATCGGCCAGCTCGCCCATCGTCGACGCGGGCGTGATCGGATAGATCGCCACCACCTCCGACAGTGCGTAGGCCACCTTGGCCGCCGCCTCGTTCCCGTCGATGCATGCGGTCGTCTGGCTCATGGACTCCATCCTGCACCACCACGAACCCCGCGACGACCGCCCAAAGTCCTCATCTCGCGCTCGGGTGAAGGTGGGGCTGTGGGCCTGCCGCCCTCGACGCCGTCAACCTCGACATACGAACCGCCCGTCAGGTGCTCGCGACGATTCGGGGAGAGAGCGCCGATCGCACGACCGTGCTGCTCGGACATGGCGATGACCCTCAGGCGATGGGGTAGCTGGCGACCAGCACACCGGCGACGACCAGTGTGATGCCGGCGGCAGACAACAGCATGATCCGTGGCAGACGGCCGTTGAAGGACGCCGTGATGCCGGCGAAGAACAACGCCATCGCGAAGAACAGCGTGATTCGGATGTAGCCATCGGCGTTGTTGCCCGCTGCCTCGCTACGAATCGATGCTGCGAGCGCCGCCGCGTCGGCGGCGCTCGATTCGGCGAACAACCCGGAGAGGTACTCCTCGTCCTGCAACAGGTTCGTCGGCAGTTCTCCTGCGTCGATCACCGCCTTCCATTCGTCGATGATCGGGCGGAACGCTGGCCGCACGATCGTTTCGCGCAGGAAGACCTGCAGTTCGACGTTCTCCGCAGCGATCGACTGGGCATACTGGCTCACTGCCGCTGCGTCGTACGCGACGGTCTGGGTCGCCAGGGCGTACTCCCGTGACGCATCGATCCGGTACACGGCCGATGCGCGTGCCTCGTCGGTCTCGACCCCGTTCCACTGCGAAACCTGGTACGCCGACCATGCCGACCCGATGCTTGCCACACCGAGCAGTACCACGGTCACCACCTCGATGAGTCGGCCGACTTTCGGCGCTCCCGATGACTGGTCGGCCGACCCGGACTGCGCCGTCGACGAGGATGTCGCGGGAGCGCTCTGCTGGGTGGCGGGCGAACCGGACCACGGCGACGCCCTCACCAACGTGCGTCCCCGGGGGGAAGCAGACCACGGAGACGTGCTCACGGCGCGTCGTCCCGCGGCGTCACGTCCTCGCCGGCGTCGGGCGCGTGGCGACCCGAGCCATCCGGTGCCGAGCCGGAGAAGAGCAACGCGGCCAGCGCTGCCGGAACCGTCTGGTCACCGTTACCTCGCTGCACCATCTCCCGCCACGACTCGAGCTGGCGGTAGCGCAGCAGCACATCGCCCTCGAGACCGGCCACGACCTCGGCCAGGGCGGCGTCGTTGTCCAGCCGGGCCTGGCGGACGCGGGCCAGTACGTTTTCCAGTTCCAACTCGACGTCCGCGCGCAGCGTGGCCTGAATCACCTCGCCGGTCTGCCCGAGATCGACCTCGCGCAGCGTGAACACCTCGAGATCGAAACCGATCTCTGCGAACGCGACTCGGACCGCCTCCTCGAAGCGCTCCTCGAGCGCCATGAACCCGGCGCCGAACGCATCGTCGATCGACGCACCGGCTGCTTCGGCCACGAGACAACGACGAGCCGTGTCACGCAGTGTCGGCCAGATTCCTTCGGGTCCGTACTGGTTGTGTACGAGCTGCACCTTGCTCGTGTCGAGCCGACAGCGAACCGTGTAGCTGATCCGTGCGAACGCCTTGTCACCGAGGTGGACACGGAGCGCAGCATCGATGTGATCGACGCGTTCGTCAGCCGAGGCCGTTCCTCCCGCGACGAGTGCCAGCTCTCGAGC
>DASQFE010000526.1:0-1565 GCA_035633295.1 Ilumatobacteraceae bacterium
GCTGGGTTTGCGACGGTGTATCCGTGTGGCTCGCCTCGGCCGAACACGTCGAACATCAACTTCGCGGCGGGGTCGACGGTGGCCAATGCGGTGACGTCGAAGGTCGGCGCTGGTGGCGCGGTGTGTCTGTACAACGATGCCGCGACCCATCTCATCGTCGATGTCAATGGCTTCTTCTTGCCGACAGCGAACTTCGGTGCGCTCGATCCGGCTCGACTCGTCGACACCCGTCGTTCGTCACCGGCCGTCGGCGCGGAGGACGTTGCGTTGATTCTGATCAACGAGTTGCGAGCGTCGCGTGGTCTGGGCCCTGTTGCGTCCGACGCAACGATGACAGCGTTCGCCCGGAGTTGGTCGCTCACGATGTCGCAGTCCGGCTTCCGCCACAGCGGTGGGCCGAACGCGGAGAACATCGGATGGTCCCGCGGAGGTTCGTCGTCGCCGGAGGCAGCGGCACTCGGGCTGCATGCCGCCTTCGTGGCAAGCCCACCCCACCTTGCCAACATGACCAATCCGGCGTGGACTGCGGTCGGTATCGGCGTCCACTATGACGGAACAACCTGGCACATCACGGTCGAGTTCCGCTGAGCCGCTTCGGTCTGTCAGGGCGTTCGATAGCGTTGGCGCATGTCGAAGTACCCCTTCACGTCGGCCCTCCTCACCGGTGCATCGTCGGGGATCGGCGCGGAGATGGCTCGGCTGTTGGGCGAGGCTGGTGTGCCGACTGTGCTCGTTGCCCGCCGTGGCGACCGGCTTCGAGAGATCGCCGACCGCTACGACGGTTTCGAGGTGCTCGAAGCCGACCTCGCAACCAGCAAGGGTCAAGCGGCGACCGTGAAGCGCATCCGGTCCTCCAGCGATTCGATCGATCTCGTCGTCAACAACGCCGGCTTCGGCACCAGCGGTGTCTTCCACGAACTCGATGTCGACCGCCTGCTCGGTGAGGTCGAACTCAACGTGAAGGCACTGACGTTGTTGAGTCATGCGGCGCTGGCCACCATGGTGCCCCGGGGGCGCGGCTATCTGTTGAACGTGTCGAGCGTGGCCAGTTTCCAAGCCTCGCCGGGCCTCGGGGTGTACGCAGCGACCAAGGCATACGTCACCAGCCTGACCGAAGCGCTGCACGCCGAAGTGAAGCCATCGGGCGTCCATGTCACGGCACTCTGCCCAGGCCTCACGAAGACCGAGTTCCAGGATCAAAGCAACACGACCGGTCTCGCATCGAAGGTTCCGAACCTTGCGTGGACCACGGTGGAACAGGTGGCGTCGACGGGCCTGAACGACGTTGCGAGCAACAAGACGATCTCCGTGCCCGGCGTGCTCTACAAGACCGCCGCCACGTTCAGCGACATCTTGCCTCGCTCGATCACCCGCTGGGTCAGCGGCTCCATCACCCGCTGAATGAGACCCGGGGCCCGCGTGCCATTCAGTAGTCGATGGCGGAAAACTCGCGGAGTTTGGCGACGCGATGGTGGGCGTCGATCAGGCGGACCGTGCCACTGCGTGAGCGCATGACGAGGCTCTGCGTGCGGGCACCGGCTGCGTCGAAGCGGACGCCGCGCAGT
>DASQFE010000527.1:0-2255 GCA_035633295.1 Ilumatobacteraceae bacterium
CATGCTGGACAACGGACTCGTGCCGGCCGCCATGCAGCAGCAGTTCACCTCGCTGCGAACTCTGCTCGAGTCGGGCACACCGACAGTACGGAACAAGACCAGCGGCCATGGCGCCGGGGTCGCGCCGATCGCGCCAACTGAGGCGATCGCCCGCTTTGGACTTCATACCGCTGCGGCCAACATCACGCTTCTGGTCGACGCATTCAACGGGAGGTAGTCACCCCCTTGAGACGCGTCCGCCACGCAACAAAAACCCTTCACCAGCTACACGACGGACACCCCAAACACCCCTTGAGATAAGTGCCGTTCGGGGGCACCCGATAACGGCGAGCGATAACCCGCTTCGGGCACGGTCCGTCGCGCCGCATCACGGCCCAAGCCCCACACTGCATAATCCCGGCGGCCAACATCGCGCCGACGACACATGATCGAGTTACTGCGGCGCTTCAACGGGCCAGGCCTGACGGACTGCGCCGGCGGTGCAGAGCGGACGGACAGTTTCAGCCCGCGCCGCCGACCGATTGGAATTGCCGTTCCTGAGCGGGGGCACAAGTCGGCGGGTCGGAGCGACATGGGTGTCCCAATCGGTATTATCTCCTTGGCCAGGCCTGATCGAAATGCCCCGGTTGCGTCCGGGGCCGATGGCCTACGGTGGTGCCTCGTGGCGACGCGGCGGCTCCAGCTGTTCAACACGTTGAGTCGAGAGGTTGCGCCGTTTCGCCCGCGTAATCCTCCACGGGTCGAGATGTACTCCTGTGGGCCAACGGTTTACGCCTACCAGCACATCGGGAACATGCGCGCGTACGTGTTCGCGGACACGCTCAAACGGACGTTGCGATGGAAGGGATTCGAGGTTCGACACGTCATCAACATCACCGACGTTGGCCATCTGACGTCGGACGCCGACGTGGGAGACGACAAGCTCGAGCTGGCAGCGCGCCGCGAGCAGAGCACGATCTGGGAGATCGCCGAGCACTACACGACCGCATTCAAGGAGGATCTGGCCAGGCTCGGGGTCCTCGAGCCTGATGAGTGGGTCAAAGCCACCGATCACATCCCGCAGATGATCGACTTCGCGTCCTCGCTCGCGGAAGCTGGCTGGTGCTACAAGCTGCCCAGCGGCCTCTACTTCGACACGTCGCTCGATGAGGACTACGGCAAGCTCGCCCGACTCAACCTTGAGGGCCAGCGCGGGGGTGCGCGAGTCGACGCTGTCGAGGGTAAGCGCAGCCCGTCCGATTTCGCCGTGTGGCGCACGGCCGCACCGGACGACAACCGGCAGATGGAGTGGCCCTCACCTTGGGGTGTGGGCGCACCCGGCTGGCACCTGGAGTGCTCCGCGATGTCACTTGAGCACCTTGGCCGGCACTTCGACATCCACACGGGTGGCGTCGATCACATCCCGGTCCACCACACGAACGAGATCGCTCAAAGCGAAGCTTTGCTCGACGATGGCCAGGACTGGGTCGGCTGGTGGCTGCACGGTGAGTTCATCAACCTCAGGGGAGCCAAGATCTCCAAGTCGACGGGTGGTGGCGTCCTGGTGGACGACCTCGTTGATCGTGGCCATCACCCGCTCGTCTATCGCTATCTGCTGCTTCAAGCGCACTACCGCAGCCAAATCGAGTTCAGCTGGCACGCAATGGACAGCGCCCGGACTGGGCTTCGCCGCCTACTCGAGCGCTACTCCTCGGTCCGCATCGCGCCTGCCGCGGAGTTGGGCCCTGTGGCCCGCGACCACCTGGACGCCTTCGACGAAGCCATCTGCGATGATCTCAACACTGCTCGAGCATTAGCGGTCGTCGCCACAACCTCCCGCGACGACGCGCTCTCGCCAGCCGAGCTGTCGTCGCTTGCCCGTAAGTTCGACAAGGTCCTTGCCATCGGACTCGCGAACAAGTCGCCGGCCGATCTCGACGTGAGGCGATCCGACACCTCGGTCACACCGGACGACGTCGAGGAACTCGTCGCCGAACGCAGGATCGCACGTCGAGAACGTGACTTCGACAAATCCGACGACCTCCGCGAGCAGCTCGCCAGCCTGGGGGTGAGAGTCGAAGACCACGCCGACGGCACCTGCTCCTGGCGATGGACCTGATCAGCGAGGGCTGACCCACGTTGCGGGCAACTATGTCAGTGACGAACAGATTGGGTGAATGGTACGGATTCCTCGGTGCTCGGTATTCGCGACACGACGACGACTTCAGCCCGCCCGGGATCCGGCAGCAATTCGAACGCCGCTCCGCTCATAACGC
>DASQFE010000528.1:0-2643 GCA_035633295.1 Ilumatobacteraceae bacterium
CCCCCGTGGAACCCGATCAGTTCCTCGAACGCTGCGCCTTCGTCGGCGTGCGGGTCGTAGAAGCTGTTGACGAGGATGTCGGGCGCGTTGGTGAACGAGTCGGTGCGTCGGAGATGGTCGGCTGCATTCGGTCCGAAGCCGGCCAGGGGGTCGTTGCCTTCGACGCGATCGTCGATCAGGTAGTGGATACCGCCACCACCGATCACGAGCCCACCGAGCTCCTCGGATTGCACGAGCACGAACCCGATGCCAGGGTGCTGGGCGAGTCCGGCGATCATCCCCGGGAACCGAGTGCCCATCTGTTCCACCGTGGCGCGGCCTTCGATGTCGGTGAACGACACGAGGCCGAGGTTGCCCGACGCGAGCACGATCACGTCGGCCTTCGACGTGTCGTCGGTCCCTGTCGCGGCGGCGAGTTCGTCGTCGTGGGCCGGTCCGAGCACGACGTCACCGTCGACCATCCGGTTGCGCGTTGCGGTTGCGAGCAGTTTGCCCACACGACTGTCCTTGTCACGCACGGCTTCGGTGAGCGCGCCGTTGAGGTTGCCCCACCCCTCCGACGACATCTCCGGCACGGCGATGTCGACGTCGGCGTCGATGAGCGAATCGACGAGGTCCTCGAGCGTCATGTCGTATCGCTGCAGGAACGTCGAACCCTGCGTTTGACCGTGATCGGAGAGCACGACGACGTGGTAAGGACGCGGGGCCTCGGCGATGGCGTACTCGAGTCGGGCGAGTTGGCGGTCGAGTCGGCGCAGGGTGTCGAGCGCCGTCGGCGCGAAGAGTCCCGAGTGGTGAGCGACCTCGTCGTAGCCGACGAAGTCGGCATAGGCCGATGGCACGCCTCGGTACACGTCGCTCATGAGGGTGTAGACGGTGAGATCGCGCAGGATCGTGGTTGTCGCGGCTCGCAGGATCGGATAGATCCCGCCCCGATCGAGTCGCGGCACGACGTTGCGCCGTCTGGTCCCGCGGCGGTCGACGATCTCGCGCCACGTGTCGGCAATGGTCAGCGTGATGAGTCGACTGACTGCGTACGGATCCGACAGGAAGTAGTTGGCCGTCTTGTGGCTGTGCTTGCTGCGGTCGAGCAGGGTGCTGAACGTGATCGCCGATTCGGTGCTGTCGCCGGAGAACACGTTCGAGCGCGAAACCCCTCCGTCGGCGAGGAGCCCGTGCCCGTCGGACTGGCGGGCCTCGATCTCAGCGGCATCCTTGGGCCGGTTCGATGTGAAGACTTTGCCGGCCTCCTTGTCGTACCAGCGGAAAGCCGGCAGGTTGTGGTTGTTCCCGTGCAGGATCCCGGCCTGACTTGCACCCGTTTGCGACGAGAGGTCGCACTCCCAGCCCGTGATGCGATGTGAGCCGTCGCGAACCCAGCGGGCGAGGGTCGGTGCATGTCCGGTGGCGATTGCCTGACGAACCACCGGCTCGGCGAGACCGTCGATCTGGAGGAAGAGGATGCCGGGCACATCGGTGGGCGTCGGCGGCTCGAGCCGGTTCACCATCCGGCGGACGGTCTGGCGCTGCCAGACCGCATCGTCGTCGACCGAGAGCCACGTGCTGACGGCGATCCCGACGACGGTCATCAGGAACGAGGCGAGTACTGCCTGCCAGACCGAGTCGACCACCAAGCCGTCAAGGATGTCCGCGGCGACATACAGGATGAGACCGTTGGCGACGATGCCGAGGAGTCCGGCGGTCCACAGGATGACTCGGGCGAAGTACCGCGAGATGATCGGCCACAGCACCGCATTGAGCGCCGAGGTCAAGAGCGCCGAGACCAGCGCCGTCCCGAAGTCGCGAATGGTTATGCCCGGCATGATCCACGCGATGAACCAGAAGCTCACCGACGTGATCACCAGTTCGATCAGGTGGCGGCGCAGCGGGATCCGCCCCGGGGTTCGAGACGGCAGCGTCGGCGTGGTCACGGCCGACAGGTTACGTCCGGTGCAGCCCGGCGAGCGATGAGCGAGTATCGGCGGCGCCGCCGACGCGTTGATCGGCGAGGGACCCGTTCTCAGCCGAGGTCGGGCCAGCGGCGTTGTTGACGGCGGCGCAGGCCGGCGGTGCCGAGCTTGCGGCGTTCGGCCAGCGCCCAGTCTCGCCGCCAGCCGGTGTGGTCGGGGCCGGTGAGCGTCGGGCTGGTTCCAGCCGCAGCACGTTGACGAGCGGTCCAGAAATCGGTGATCGCCTCGTCGCCGAGCGTGGTCACGGCCGCTTCGATCCGGGCGTTGAAGCGTCGGGTCGATTCGCCGTCCTCGCTGTGCAACGGCGCCCCGAACACGACCTTGCTGCGACCCGGCTTGGGGCGCTTCATGCCCTTGCCGAAGATGGCGCCGGTGCCGTCGATGAACACCGGGACGACCGGCGCGCCAGTCCGTGCGGACAGGTACGCGGCACCGCCCTTGAAGTCCTGTCCCCAGCCGTCCGGCGAGCGGCCACCTTCGGGGTAGATGACGAGGCTGTATCCGTCGTCGATCAGTGGGGCGATCAGGTCGGCCGACGTCCGGCCCGTCAGTTCCCGGTCGATCGGAATGGCATTGAGCGACAGCGCCGACAGCGCAGCCTTCCATTTCTTGTCGAAGAAGTAGTCGGCGGCCGCGGCGACGACGAGCTTGTGCCGCCACGTCGTCGGTACTG
>DASQFE010000529.1:0-2409 GCA_035633295.1 Ilumatobacteraceae bacterium
TGGCGTGCGCCCGAGCCGGTACCGGTGTGGGCCGGCATCCGCATCGACCAGGTCCTGCGAGAGCTCCGCGGATGATGCGGTCCCAACACCACCCCCAACCGCATCCCCAAATCCCGGTTTGCGTTGCAGTTCGGTTGGGACGGGTCAACCAAACCGTCACGCAAACCGGGATGTGGGGATGGGAGGGGCGGAAATGACGGTGGTCCTCGATACGAGCGCGCTGCTGGCGCTCGGCATCGACGGAGTGCAGCGGGCAACCACGCTCGCGGCACTCGAGACCGATCCGATCTGGGCGGCGTCGGCGATGGCTCTCACCGAAGCGCTGCCGGCCATCGACCGATTGACCGACGAGCCGATCCTGCGTCTCGACTTGGAAGACGCCATCCGTCTGGCGTGGGATCACCTGCACATCGTCCCCGTCGACCAACGGTGCCTCGATCGGGCGGCCGCGCTGGCACGCTCCCAGCCCGTCCGTCTCACCGACGCAATCCATTTCGCCGCCGCCGAGCGGCTCCCCGGTCCGATCCGGTTCGTCACGTTTGACCCGGCACACATCGGCGTTGCCATGGGGCTGGGCTTCGATGTCGTCAGTTCATGAGCAGACTCGTGCTCTGACTCACTATTGTCAGCCGACGTGATGACGTCATCGACCCACACCACCGGCGTGCTGTCGGTGGTGATGCCGTGTTTCAACGAGGAGCAGACAGTCAAGGCGATCCTCGACCGCGTGCTCGAGTCGCCGCTGGTGGGCGAGGTCATCGCGATCGACGATGCCTCGACCGACTCGACCCTTGCGATCCTGCGGGCCTACGACGACCCTCGGCTCTGCGTTCTCGCCCAGCCCGTCAACTGCGGCAAGGGTGCGGCACTTCGCTTGGGTTTCGCCGAGGCGACCAAGCCATTCGTGATCGTGCAGGACGCCGATCTCGAGTACGACCCGAGCGAGTACCCCAAGGTGCTTGCTCCGTTGCTGTCCGACGAGGCCGACGTCGTCTACGGCTCGCGATTCAGCGGCGGCGATGCCCGACGGATCCTCTACTTCTGGCACACGCTCGGCAACCGCGCCCTCACACTGGCGTCGAACATGGCAACCAACCTCAACCTGAGCGACATGGAGACCTGCTACAAGGCATTCCGGCGCGAGATCATCCAGGGCATCACGATCGAGGAGGATCGGTTCGGTTTCGAGCCGGAGGTGACGGCGAAGATCGCGGCGCTCCACTGTCGGGTCTACGAAGTGGGTATCAGTTACTACGGCCGCACGTACGACGACGGCAAGAAGATCGGGTGGCGAGACGGAATTCGTGCGGTGTTCTGCATCGCTGCCTACTCCCCGACGGGCGTGAGGTTCGGGCTCCGGCGAGCGAGCCCGTACGTCGCACGACTCACCGGTTCGTGACTCGACTCGCCGTGCGCCGTCAGCCGAGCGGTTTGCGTGCGACGACGAACACCGACTGACCGAACGGCATCCGCACGCGGTCTTCGACCCATCGCACGGCCGGAACGATGTACCGGTCGAAGATCTTCACGGTGGTCGGCGACGTGGGTTCCTGACGCAGGAGCCGCACGAGCAACAGCCAGCTGAACCAACCCGGCATGTTCACATAGCGAGCGTCGACCACCTCGTAGCCGGCGAGACAAACGTCGCGTTCGGCCTCGCTCTTGCGGTACCGCCGGACATGGCCAAGCTTCTCGTCGAAGGGGCTGTAAAGGAACTGGAAGGCGGGCACCCAGATCACCAGGCACGCGCCCGGCTGCAGGCGTTCGCCGATCTCGCGCAGCACCCCCTGATCGTCGGCAATGTGTTCGAGCACGTTGATCATCACGGCCGAACCGAACACGGGCTCGGCCACCACATCGGCGACCACTCCGTCGACAGCGGTCACCCGATCGTCTGATGCGTAGCGATCCGCCAGCACGGTCGCCGCGTGGCCGCCCGGCTCGACGGCCGTGACCTCACCGAACGTGGCGAAGCTTTCCGTGAACGTGCCGTGACCGGCGCCGACTTCGAGAATCGGGCCCGCCAGATGCGGACGTGCCAGATCGACGATCCAGTTGCGATAGTTCTCGGCGTCATCGAGCGAGTCGAGCGTCGACGCCAACGTCGCATCGACCCCGTCGGGATCGAACGAACGAGTCGAACCGGGATCGGAAGTAGCCACGGTCCCGCAGGCTAACGACCTGCTTCACTCGTCGGAGCCTCGCCGCAGTATTGCAAACTCCCCTATTACAAACTTGCTCTTGTATTACTCCGGCGTCGACAGACCACTCGGAACGCGCCACGGTGTCCGCCACCTCGAATTCGGATCGCGGCGGATTGTGTCTCAGATGCTGCGACCTATTCCGCAACGAACCGTCGCGCTGGCCGGGAGTCGGTGGGTCGCCGACGTCGGAGGCCAGCGCATGCAA
>DASQFE010000530.1:0-4575 GCA_035633295.1 Ilumatobacteraceae bacterium
CGGCCGAGGGTGACGAAGAACTCCACGTGGTGACTGTCCTCCGGGGGCGCCGAACGTTACCGTCGCGTTACATGCGTCGAACTGCTCTCGCCCTGACCGCCGTCCTCGGCGCTGCCGGTGTCATCGTCGCGCCCCTCGCAGCTCCGAGTGCTTCGGCCCAGGCACCGATCGTGTCGGTCATCATCGACGGAACGGGCAACGGCCACGGCCGCGGATTGAGCCAGTACGGCGCGTACGGGCGGGCGCTTGCCGGCCAGACCTACAGCGAGATCCTCGGCGCGTACTACGGCGGCACGATCCCGGGCGATCCGGTCCCGCCCACGCAACGCATCGACGTCCGCCTCCTCGCACTCGACAACGTTCCCGATTTCAAGGTGATCTCGGCTACGGGCGCCGTGAGCGTCACTGGCGTGCCGGGCAGTTGGGGCTCGGTGTATGCCGTCAGGGTTTCGCCGAACAACTTCCAACTCTGGGGATCTGCCACAGTGACGGACTGCAACGCCGACACGACCGGATTCACGCCTCTCGGGACGTTTCCGACGCCGGTGGTCGAGTTCACGACCGCCGGTGGCGATGACGTCAGTACGCCGGCACCAAACGTCTTGGGAGTGTGTCGTCCTGACGGTTCGGTGGTCCACTACCGCGGGGCGATCGAGTTCTGGGACACCTACGCCGGCACCCGGGTGGCCAACAGCGTGCTCGTGGAGCAGTACGTACGCGGGGTCGTCCCGCGCGAAGTGCCCGCCAGCTGGGGTGCCGCCCCGAACGGGATGGAGGCACTGAAGGCCCAATCCGTCGCAGCGCGCTCCTACGGTCTGTCGCAGTCACGGAACTACACGGTCGAGAGCTCCGGCGGGCCGACTCGCTACGCGTCCACATGTGATTCGACGTCGTGTCAGGTGTACGGCGGTGCCGCCACCCGAGCGAGCGGCACGTCTCCCGGTGTGAACGTGTTGGAGAATGCGTTCACGAACACCGCCATCGCCGCAACACCCGGTGAGGTGCGGCGAGCATCGCAGAGCGGGCCGCCGATCTCCACCGAGTTCTCCTCCTCGAACGGCCCGCGAACCGCAGGCGGTAGCTTTCCGGTTGTCGACGATCCGGCCGATGCCACGCCGACCAACAAACTCCATCGTTGGACCCGCATCCTCGATGCGAATGCACTCGCTGCGACGTACGGCCTCGGCACGCTGACGTCGGTGACGATGGTCGAGGCGGCAGATCCTCAGAACCGGATCTACGACGGCATCTGGTACAACGACGTCGTTCTCACCGGCACCGGCGGCTCCAAGCAGATCCCCGCTTGGACGTTCCGCAATGACAACGGCCTCCCATCGCCGGGCTTCACACTGCGAACCGAGTCGAGCGCCGGTCGGCCGATGGGCGTCAATCAGCGCATCGAACTCCAGGTCGTCGGCACCTCGGTCACAGCTCCCGACGGGACCACCGACTTCGTGCCCTCCGGAGTGTCAGCGGTGGCGCTCAACATCACGGCGGTCCTTCCGAGCGCTGCAGGATTCATGACGGTGTGGCCGTGCGACGTCGGTCGGCCCGACGCATCGAACCTCAACTTCGTCGCCAACGGCGTCGTTGCGAACAGCGTGATCGCTCCGGTCGGTGCCACTGGCAAGGTGTGCTTCTACACGAATCAGACGAGCCACCTCCTCGTCGACATCGCCGGGTGGTTCTCGGGCTCGTCGTTCGTGGGCGCGACGCCGAAGCGAGTGCTCGACACCCGAAACGCGATCGGCGGTCCGAAGGCGCGGATTCCGGCCGGGGGCACGATCGCTGTACCCCTCGCCGGTGCAGCGATGCAGCGCCCGAACGGCGCGCCCGACGTCATCCCTTCGAACGCGACTGCCGTGGCGATGAATGTGACCGCCGTGCTCCCGTCCCAGGCCGGATTCTTCACGGTCTGGCCGTGCGGCTCGGCGATGCCGACCACGTCGAACGTCAACTTCACGACTGGTTCGGTCGTTGCCAATGGGGTCGTTGCGTCGCTCGGTACAGGCGGCGCGGTGTGCATCTACTCCGACCAGCAATCCGACGTCCTCGTCGACGTACTCGGCTGGTTCGGCCCGGGCTCCGGGCAGCCGCCCTACACGGGAGCGATCCCGTCACGTCTCGTCGACACCCGCAACGCCATCGGCGGCCCGCGCGGGGTCATTTCTCCCGGCACACCGAAGGCGGTGCCGGTCCGTGGTGTGACCGTGAACGTCAACGGTTCGCTGCAACAGGTGCCGGCCGACGCATCAGCGGTTGCGCTGAACGTCACGATGGTCGAAGCGCAGGCTGCCGGGTATGCAACGGTCTGGCCGTGCGGCACACCGATGCCCGACGCATCGAACGTCAACTTCGCCGGCGGTGGCACCGCAGCCAACGGCGTGATCGCCCCGATCGGCGCCGACGGCTCGGTGTGTGTGTTCACGAGTGAGGTTTCCCACCTCATCGTCGACATCGCCGGATGGTTCACCGGCGGTGGAAGTCCGGCGTTCGAGGGCAACATCCCCAAGCGACTCGTCGACACCCGCAACAACATCGGCCCGGCCCCTCTCTGAACCGGTCGGATTGCTCGATCGGCCCATCGGCCGAATAGGTTTCGCGCCATGGACATTTCTGGTGCAAGCGCAATCGTCACAGGTGGAGCCTCGGGAATCGGAGCTGCGTCAGCACGCATGCTGGCCGCCCTCGGGGCCAAGGTCGTCATCGCTGATCTGCAGGAGGACAAGGGAAACGAACTCGCCGACGAGATCGGGGGAGCGTTCTGCAAGGTCGACGTCACCAACACCGACGACATCGTCAACGCCGTCGAGATGGCCAAGTCGATGGGTCCGGTTCGCGTGCTCGTCAACTCCGCCGGCATCGGCTGGGCGCAGCGCACCGTCGGCAAGGACGGCACGCTCGAGTCGGCTGCCAACCTCGACGCCTTCAAGAAGGTCGTCGCCATCAACCTCATCGGTACCTTCGACTGCATCCGTGTTGCCGCAACTGCCATGAGCACGACCGAGCCGCTGGAGCACGGCGAACGTGGTGCGATCGTCAACATCGCGTCGGTGGCGGCGTTCGACGGCCAGATCGGCCAGGCGAGCTACTCCGCGTCGAAGGGCGGCGTCGTCGGCATGACCCTCCCGGTTGCCCGTGACCTGTCGGCCGTCGGCATCCGCGTCAACACCGTTGCTCCCGGCCTGATCGATACCCCGATCTACGGCGAGGGCGAAGGCAGCGAGGCGTTCAAGGAGAACTTGCAGAAAGGCGTGCTCTTCCCCAAGCGCCTTGGCGACCCGGAGCAGCTGGCGTCGATGGTGGTGGAGTGCATCACCAACAGCTACATGAACGCCGAAACCATACGCGTCGACGGCGGCATCAGAATGCCTCCGAAGTGACGCTGGTTGCCCGATCCCCCCATCCGGTTTGCGTTGCAGAACTGTTGGGACGGCCCAACCAAACTGTCACGCAAACCGGATTTTTCAGGTGGTGTAGTCGGCGTTGAATCTCACGTAGTCGTCGCTGAGGTCGCAGCCCCACACGGTGGCGGCGGCGGTGCCGGTGCCGAGTGACACGTGGATGCGCACGTCGGCGCCGCGCATGTAGCTCGACAGGGCGGCCAGTGCGCCGTCGTCGAGCAGGCGGGGGTACACCTCGGTGTCACCGAATCGGATCACCACGTCGTCCTGGTCGATGTCGGTGTCGTCACTGCATTTGCCGATCGCCATGGCTACCCGGCCCCAGTTCGGATCGCCGCCGTGCACCGCGGTCTTCACCAGCGGTGAGTTGACGATCGCCTTGGCCACTCGCTTGGCCTGCGCCACGTCGTTGGCTGCATCGACGTGCACTTCGATCAGCGAATGGGCGCCCTCGCCGTCGCGGGCGATCTGCTTGGTGAGATCGAGCGCCACCTCGTACAGGGCCGCCTCGAATGCGTCGAGCGCGACGGGCCCGGCGGCACCCGACGCCATGATCACCGACGAGTCGCTGGTCGAGGTGTCGGTGTCGACGCTCACACAGTTGAACGTCCGGTCGACCACGCGCCGGAACGCGGCGTCGAGGTCGGCCGAGGTGAGTTCGGCATCGGTGAACAGCAGTGAAATGTGCGTCGCCATGTCGGGCTCGATCATCCCGACGCCCTTCGCCATGCCGACGACACGAGCGGTGCTCCCGGCGACGGTTGCCTCGGCGAGCTTGGGCACCGTGTCGGTGGTCATCATTCCGCGTGCCGGGCGATCGGCATCATCCGACATCAGCTCATTCGGCAATGCCCCGATCCCGGCGCGGATCCGGTCGATCGGGTAGCGCCGACCGATCACTCCGGTCGAGGTGACGACCACATCGGTCGGCTCGCAGCCGAGGCGAGCAGCGACCGAGCGGGCGACCTCGATGGCGTCGTCGTGGCCCGGTTGGCCCGTGGCAACGTTGGCGTTCTTCGAGATCACCACCACCGCCCGCGCGGTCCCATCGGCCACGTTGGCCCGGCTCAGGACGACGCTCGGCCCGGAGAACCGACTCTTGGTGAACACCGCAGCCACCGGAACAGGCCCATCGGCGGCGATCACGACGAAATCGTCGGTGTCATCCTTG
>DASQFE010000531.1:0-2697 GCA_035633295.1 Ilumatobacteraceae bacterium
GCGGGTACGACTCATCGGGGAGAGCCAGGTACGGGGTGCCCTGCACGAGCGACCGGTGGCCGAGGGGTGCGAGACGATCACACTCCTCGACAAGCATCGGGATCGTCGCCGCGCGGACGAACCCGGGAAGGATGCACACGCCCTCTGCGACCAACTGGCGGTGGCACCGCTGTTGGAGATCCACGTCGTCGAGGTCGTAGCGATCGGTGTCGATCAGGGCCAATGGATCGTCGGGGTCGGTCATGTCACTGCTCCTTCTCGGCGACGGTAGTCGCTCGGTAGCCGACGCAGGAGGCCCGGCCCGTACGTTGACCGCATGGCCGCCGCATCGATCCGTCCGTTCACAATCGCCGTCCCCGACGAGGCCATCGACGACCTCCGATTGCGCCTGCGCATGACCCGCTGGCCCGAGCCGGAGTTGGTCGACGACTGGTCGCAGGGCACCCCACTTGCGTACGTACGCGACGTGTGCGAGTACTGGGCCGACGAGTACGACTGGCGCTCCCGGGAGGCGCTGCTCAACCGGTTCGACCAGTTCACGACACCGGTCGAGGGTCTCGGCGATCCCGGACTGCACTTCGTCAACGTCCGCTCGCCCCACCCTGATGCGATGCCGCTGCTGATCACCCACGGCTGGCCCGGCTCGATCGTCGAGTTCCACAAGGTCATCGGGCCACTCACGAACCCGACTGCCCACGGCGGCGACGCCGCCGACGCCTTCCACGTCGTCGCGCCGTCGCTGCCCGGGTTCGGCTTCTCCGGCAAGCCACTCCACACCGGATGGGGCGTCCAGAGGATCGGCGAAGCCTTCGCGCAGCTGATGGCCGACCTCGGCTACGACCGATATGTCGCGCAGGGCGGCGACTGGGGCTCCGCGGTCACGACGGCGATCGGCGGCACCGACATCGACCACTGTGCGGCCATCCACGTCACGCTCGCGATGGGCGCCCGACCGAGGCTGGAGGGCGAGCCGAGCCCCGAAGAACAGCGCGCCATCGACGGGTTGACGTACTACGCCGACTGGGACTCCGGCTATTCGAAGCAACAGTCAACTCGTCCGCAGTCGATCGGATACGGGCTCGTCGACTCCCCTGCGGCGCAGGCTGCGTGGATCCTCGAGAAGTTCTGGGCGTGGACCGACTGCAACGGCCACCCGGAGAACGTCCTCACCCGCGACGAACTGCTCGACAACGTCATGCTGTACTGGATCAACGGCAACGGGGCGTCGTCGGCGCGCATCTACTGGGAGAGCTTCGGGCGCGGGCCGCGACCCTCCCCGGTCACGATTCCCTCCGGATTCACCGTGTACCCGAAAGAGATCGTGCCTCCCGTTCGGGCATGGGTGCAGGACTCGTTCACCGACATCCGCCACTGGAGCGAGCAGCCCAAGGGAGGCCACTTTGCAGCGTTCGAGGTGCCCGACCTCTTCGTCGACGACATTCGAACCTGCTTTCGCCAGTTCCGCTGAAGGTCTCCGCTAACTTGACCCACGGGTCAAGTCCGGCCCACCTGACCCATGACAGCACCCGCCGAGATCGATGTCGAGCCGCAGCGCGACTACACGCCCGGCACCGCGCGCGCGGCGTTCTCGTACCGGGGATTCCGGATCATCTTCATCGGGCTTGCGCTGTCGAACATCGGCACGTGGATGCAGAACTTCACGCTGCCTGCCTATATCGACGTTCGCACCGGCCGACCCGCACTCGTCGGCTTGATGGTGTTCATGCAACTCGGTCCGCTGTTGGTGCTGTCGATCCCCGGTGGCGTGTTGGCCGACCGCGTGTCGAAACAGAAACTGCAGTTGACGATGCAGAGCGCCTCGGTGGCGCTCACGATTGCGCTCGCGTACTTCGTGTACGCCGAGACTGCGCTGTGGACGCTGTTCGCAGCGCAGCTCGGCATCGGCATCGCCAATGCGCTCAACGCACCGGCGTTCCAGTCGTCGATGCCGCTGCTCGTCCACCGCCAAGACCTGCCGGGCGCCATCAGCCTCAACTCGGCCATGATCAACGGCACCCGGGTGGTCGGCCCAATTCTCGCCGCACTCCTCGCCATTGCCGGGATGACCGTCCCGCAGATCTTCCTCGTCAACGCCGCGACATACCTCTTCTTCATTGCGGCGCTGCTGATCGTGCGGATGCCCGACGTCCGCAGCGGCAACATCGCAAAGGGTTGGCGCAGCCTGCTCACGGGCATCCACACCGCCAGGAACCGCAGGGTGCTGAGCCGGCTGCTCAGCGGCATGTTCCTGTTCTCACTGTTCAGCCTGGTCTACATCGGCCTGTTCCCGTCGGTGGTTCGTCTGAACCTCGACATCTCACCGGCGAGCACCACCTACCGCTGGCTCTACGCCATCTGGGGGCTCGGCGCGTTCTTCGGGGCACTCTCGGTCGGCACGTTCCTGTCGCGGATCGACCGCAAGGTCTTGATCGTGCGCGGCTTCGTCGGCTTCGGTTTCGCGCTCGGTGTGTTCTCGCAGCTGCGGAGTCCGGCACTCGCGTTCCCGGTGGGATTCGTGCTCGGGTTCTTCTACTTCATGACCGCCACGGCGATCACCACGACGCTCCAGCTGAACATGAAGAACACCGAGCGGGCAACGGTGATGCCGCTGTGGTTCATGGTCTTCGGCGGCACCGTGCCGATCGGTAACCTGCTGTTCGGCGTGGTCATCGAATGGATCGGCGCCCGGGCGGTGCT
>DASQFE010000532.1:0-1568 GCA_035633295.1 Ilumatobacteraceae bacterium
CTCGAGGCGACCCGGCATCAACTGGTGGATGTGTACGGCCATGTCCGTTGACGAACTCGCCGCCGTCGCCGATCCGATGACACCGGCGCCGCACCGGGTGGTCGGCGTCGTCGCCGAGACACCCGACGTGGTCACGTTGACGGTCGAACCCGTCGCCGGCGCACTCGCCGCGATCCGGCCGGGACAGTTCGTCATGGTGTGGGCGTTCGGTGTCGGCGAGATCCCGGTCTCGGTGAGCGGCGTCGCCGACGGCGGTGCTGTTGCGCTGACCGTTCGTGGCGTCGGTGCCGTGAGCGATGCCATCGTCGCCGCGCGCCCGGGCGACCTCCTCGGCCTACGCGGTCCGTACGGCACGGCCTGGCCGATCGCGGAGACGACGGGGCGCGACGCACTCGTGATCGCCGGCGGGCTCGGCCTGGCCCCGCTGCGCATGGCGATCGATGCACTGGTCGACGGCGGACCGGCGCGTCTCACCGTCGTGATGGGCGCCCGTGAACCCTCACAGGTACTGTTCGCCGACGACCTGCGGCGATGGGGCACACTCGGCGCCGACGTCCACGTCACGGTCGACACCGCAGATCGGGCGTGGGACGGATCGGTGGGGACTGCGACCGAGCTCGTCGCCCGACTCGGCGAAGGCCACGACGTGGTGTTCGTGTGCGGGCCGGAACTGATGATGACGTCGGCAGCGCGAGTGGCGGTCATCCAGGGCGCCGACCCGCGGCGGGTGTGGGTATCGCTCGAACGCAACATGCACTGTGGGATCGCCCACTGCGGACGCTGCCAGCTCGGCCCCCTGCTGCTGTGCCGTGACGGTGCCGTGGTCTGCTGGGATCGCGTGACCCAGCTGCTCCGGGAGCGTGGCCGATGACACGGTCCGCCGTCCCTCCCACCGCCGCTCTCACGGCCCCGCCCGCCGTCCCGCCCACCGTTGCGGTTTGGAAGTTCTCATCGTGCGACGGTTGCCAGCTGACGGTGCTCGACTGCGAGGACGAGCTTTTGGCCATCGCCGCAGCACTCGACCTGCGCATGTTCCTCGAAGCCGGCCCCGAGGAACTCCTCGACCACTACGACCTGTCGCTCGTGGAGGGCTCGGTGACGACCGCACACGACGCCGAACGGATCCGCGACATCCGCGCCCGATCGGGGCTGCTCGTGACAATCGGCGCGTGCGCCACCGCGGGAGGGATCCAGGCATTGCGCAACACCGCCGATGTCGCCGACTTCGTTGGCGCGGTCTACGCCCGGCCGGACTGGATCGACACACTCGCCACGAGCACTCCGATCGCCGACCACGTCACCGTCGACCATGAACTGCGCGGGTGCCCGATCTCCAAGCAACAGCTGCTCGACATGATCACGGCGCTCGTCGCGGGCCGGCGGCTCCCGGTCAGCGGCCACAGCGTGTGCGTGGAGTGCAAACAGCGCGGCAACCCGTGCCTGCTCGTGGCGGAGGGCATTGCCTGCCTCGGGCCGATCACCCACGGCGGTTGTGACGCGCTGTGCCCATCACTGCACCGCGGGTGCTTCGGCTGCTTCGGGCCGTCGGAAGCGGTCAACGCCGACGC
>DASQFE010000533.1:0-5784 GCA_035633295.1 Ilumatobacteraceae bacterium
CGGTGGCCTGCTCCGGCGACGCGGTCTCAGTCGAGTCGGGCCTGGTCTCGGCGACCGAGTTCTCCGAGCCATCCGAGCCGCAGGCAGCGAGCACCAGGCCCGCGACAGCGACCACGGCGAGTCCGCGTCGAACACGTTCGAGAGCGTGCTGTGGAGACATCGCCCATGATCCTGCCACCGTCGAGGCACTGCCACCCAACGCCATCCACGATCTCCGGGCGAGCACGCTCAGCCAGGCATCAGCGCACCCGCATACTCGTCACGCAGGGTCTTCTTGGAGAACTTCCCGACGCTGGTCTTGGGCACCTCGTCGATCCACACGACGCCCTTGGGCATCTGCCACTTGGCGATCTTGCCGTCGAGATAGGCGAGGACCTCCTCCTCGGTGAGTTCCTCGCCCGCAGCGACGACGACACACGCCAGCGGCGCCTCACCCCACCGCTCGTGGGCGACGCCGATCACGGCGGCCTCCGCGATCTTCGGGTGCCCCATCAGTTCGTTCTCGAGTTCGACCGAGCTGATCCACTCACCGCCCGACTTGATCAAATCCTTCGTGCGGTCGACCAAACGGACGAAACCGCGATCGTTGACCGTGGCGACGTCGCCGGTCTTGAGCCAGCCGTCGTCGGTGAAGCTCTCGCGGGAACGTTCGTCGTCGTAGTAGTCCGATGCGATCCAGTTGCCTCGACACTGCAGTTCGCCGCTGCTCTCGCCGTCCCACGGCACCGGGTTGGTCGTGCCGGGTTCGACCACACGGCATTCGGAGCCGAACACGATCCTGCCGACCTGCGTGCGCAGCTCGGCCTGCTCTGCCTGGGGCAGCAGTTCCTGGTCGGCGTCGAGACGGCACACCGCGGCGATCGGGCTGGTCTCGGTCATGCCCCAGGCTTGGAAGATCGGCAGTCCGGTTTGCTCGCGGTATGCCTCCGACAGCGCCTTGGGAACCGCCGACCCGCCACACGGGATGCTGCGCAGCGACGAGGTGTCCCTACCTTTCAGTTCCGGGAGTACCGCCATCCAGATGGTCGGCACGCCCGCGGCGACCGTGACCCTTTCGTCGACGATCAGTTTGGCGATTGCAGGGCCGGACAGGTCGGGGCCCGGCATGACGAGGTCGGCGCCGGTGGCCACCGCGGCGTGGGCGAGGCCCCACGCGTTCGCGTGGAACATCGGCACGACCGGCAGGATGACATCGCTCTCGCGAGCGCCGAGACTGTCGGCGGTCATTGCACCCATCGTGTGCAGGAACGTCGAACGGTGGGTGTACACGACGCCCTTGGGATTTCCCGTCGTACCACTCGTGTAACACATGCTGGCGGCGCGGTGTTCGTCGTCGATGCGGAACTCGACGGGATCGGCGGCCGCGAGCAACTCCTCATAGTCGAGGAGTTCGTGGCCGTTGAGGTCGGCGGGAATGTCGCCCTTGCCGTCGTCCATCAGCACCAGGTGCTTCAGGTTCTCGAACGTGGGGAGCAGCGGCGCGAGCAGGCCGAGCAGCGAGCGGTCGACGAAGATGACCTCGTCGTCGGCGTGATTGACGATGTAGGTGAGTTGCTCGGGGAACAACCGGATGTTGAGCGTGTGCAGGACACGCCCGGTACACGGGGCGGCGAAGTACAGCTCGAGGTGGCGGGCAGTGTTCCACGCAAAGGTGGCGACGCGACCGTCGGCGGAGATGGCGAGGTTGTCGAGCACGCCGCCGAGCTTGCGGGTGCGTGCCGCCCAGTCGCCGTAGGTGATCCGCTGGAGACCATCGCCTGTCGCCGTGACGATTCCCTTGTGCGGGTGGTACTTCTCGGCCCGTTCGAAAATGTGCGGGATCGCGAGCGGGACGTCTTGCATGAGGCCTTGCATTGAGCCGAAGGTAGCGCACCGCGGCGCCCGCCGATCCACCGAACCCGGTACCGTTGGCGGTCGTGACCGATGCTGCGATCGACGCCACCGAGGACGTCCCCCACGTCCGACCGGCATGGGCACCGTTGACACTCGTCGCCTTCGTCACCCTCGTCATCGCCACGAACATTGCAACTGGTGTGTGGGCCCGCTGGGTCAACACCAACCCAGAGGGATTGCTGATCTTGTCGTCGCGCAACCGTTACTTGGCGTTGACGCTCGCCGCCGGGGTTCCTGTCGCCACCTACGCGCTCATCGCGACCGTCCGGATTTCTTTGGCATTCCTGGTGTGCCACATGATCGGGCGCGCCTACCACGACGACGCCATCGGCTGGTTCCGCAAGTACCTCGGAGTCAAGACTGATTCGATCGACGCGTTCAACCGTGGCTTCGCCAAAGCCGAGTGGTTCCTGATCCCGTTCTTCGTGGGTTCCAACATCGTTGCCGCGCTCAGCGGTGTGCATCGCACCCCACCGGTGCGTCTGGCCGTCCTGTTGGCCGTGGGGATCGCCAGTCGGCTCGTGATCATCTGGTGGCTGGCTCGCACATTCGACACCCAGCTGGTCCAGATCCTCGAGTGGCTCCAGAAGTACCAATGGTGGGCAGTCGGCATCTCGATCGGCATCCTGGTGCTGGTCAACCTCCGCAACCTCCGCGGCGCCTGACCCACAACAGGGGTCAGACCCCTTTTGTTAGACCACCGGCGAAATGAGGCTCAACACGATTCGAGTTGCGTCGATCAACGCCGGGTCGTTGTTGGCCTTCGCTCGGGCCCGCGACACCGCCATCTGTAACGCCGCTAGGGTGCCGATGTTGAACGCTTCGAGCAGCAGCTCGTTGGTGACACCGGCATCGCGTGCCCACGCGAGCGCCAGCGAGCGTGCCAGCGGCCCGATTCGACCACGGTCGTCGAGCCCTTTCTCCGCCAGTACGAGTTCAGCGGTCTCGACGACCGCTCGGATCATGGCGATCGTCGGCGTCGCGAGTTCGGCCGCGTCCGATTGATCGGCGACGAAACGATCAAAGGCGACCGCATCACCGTCGAACGCACCGAGCACGGTCGACGTCACCATCCACGGCGGAGGCTCCCGAAACCCGAGGTATGTGCGATGGCTCGACCAGCGGTAGCCGTCCGGCTGATCGACGCCGGGCAGGTCGAGGGGATTGCGATGGATGTACCGGGCCGCCGCGACCAGATGTGCATCACTCGTGATCACTCGGGAATGGAAACGCCCGCGGAACAACGCCCCGTCGCGTCCGAGTCGATCGTTGACGTGGCGCGTGTACAGCGAGCCCAGGCGTTGCATTGCCAGGGACAGACCTCCCTCGGGGCAGTGGAACAACGTGTGGTAGTGGTTGTCCATCAGGCAATAGGCGTGAGTCTCCACGCCGAATCGTTCGTAGATGTCAGCGAGTCGCGCACCGAACTCGATGCGGTCGCTGTCGTCGAAAAACACATTCCTGCGGTCGGCTCCACGATTCATCACGTGGCTCCAACCATCCTCGACATCGATTCGTGGTGGCCTGGGCATGGCCCCATCATGACGAGGGGGTGTCACAAAAGGGGTCTGACCCCTGTTGTGGTGTTACAGGAAGGGGTCGAGGGTGCGGCTGAGGCCGGGGACCTGGCCGATCTTCTTGCAGGCGAGGAGCACGCCGGGCATGAAGCTGTCGCGGTCGTAGCTGTCCTGGCGGATCGTCAGCGTTTGGCCGGTCGTTCCCAGGATGACCTCCTGGTGGGCCACCATGCCGCGCATGCGTACCGAATGGACCCTGATGCCTGCGGGGCCCGAGCCGCCACGAGCGCCCTCGGCGGCGATGTCCGTCGTCGCGTCGGGGTCGAAGCTCCCGTTCCTGGCAGCACCCATGCGCTCGGCGGTCTTCATGGCTGTTCCCGACGGGGCATCGATCTTGCGGTCGTGGTGCAGCTCGATGATCTCGGCGGTGTCGAAGAACGGTGCGGCCATTTCGGCGAACCGCATCATCAGCACGGCCGAGATGGCAAAATTCGGCGCGATCACACAGTTCGGACCGCTCGCACTCGCGAACGTCGACTCGAACAGATCGAAGTCGGCATCGGCGAACCCGGTGGTGCCGACCACGGCGTGGATGCCGTGCATGCCCAACCACGCCAGCGTGTTGCGAGCCGCGTCGGCGACCGTGAAGTCGACCACCACGTCACACGCCGCATCGACGAACGCATGGAGGTGCTCGGACACCGCCACGCCCTCCACCATCTCGCCGAGCCCGAACGGATCGACGGCGGCCGCGAAAACGAGATCGGGGTCAGCGGCGACAGCAGCACAAACGGTTCGACCCATTCGTCCTGCTGCTCCGTTGACCCCGACTCTCATGAGTGCAGTCTGGCCGATCCGGTCACGTTGGACCCGATCGGTTCAGCAGCGATATGTGCGTTCGCTCAGCGATGGCGACGACGGGCACCGCCGCCGCTGCGACCGCCGCCGTCACCGGCGGGGCGCTCCGACTTCGGGCCGAGGTCGCCGAGTTCGTCGGCGAGCTGCGCATCGAAGCTGTCTTCGAAGCTCATCTCGACCACGTCGACTCCGCCACCCGAGTTCGACTCGGAGGCAGGCTCGGCATCGCTCGAACGCTCCTTGCGGGGCGCACGCTCACGACGCTCGGACGAGCCGTTCGACTCACCGGACGGGGCGCCCTCCTTGGCGGGAGGCGGATCGCCGGCGGGGGTGAGGCTGACCTTGCCCTTGTCGTCGATTTCCTCGACACGGACCTCGATCTCCTGGCCGAGTTCCAGCACGTCTTCCACCGAGTTGATGCGCTTGCCGCCACCCAGCTTGGAGATGTGCACGAGACCGTCGCGGCCGGGCAGGATGTTGACGAACGCACCGAACTTGGTGATGTTCACCACGCGGCCCATGTAGACAGCACCGAGTTCGGCCTTCGGCGGATCGACGATCGCGAGGATCGCAGCCTTCGCTTCTTCCATGCGCCATGCCTCGACGGCACCGATGGTGACGATGCCGCGGGCACCGTCGTCGTCGACGCCGATGTCGGCACCCGTCTCCTGCTGGATCGTGTTGATGACCTTGCCCTTCGGACCGATCACTTCGCCGACCTTGTCGAGCGGGATGTAGATCGTCGAGATCTTCGGTGCGGTCTCGGCCACCTCGTCGCGCGACTGCGAGATGCAGGCGTTCATGACCTCGAGGATCTCGAGACGAGCGACGCGGGCCTGGGCCAGCGCGGCGGTCAGCACGTCGGCGGGGATGCCGTCGATCTTCGTGTCGAGCTGCAACGCCGTGATGGCGTCCTCGGTGCCGGCGACCTTGAAGTCCATGTCGCCGAATGCGTCCTCGGAGCCGAGGATGTCGGTCAGCGTGATGTACTTGCCGTCTTCGTAGATGAGGCCCATGGCGATGCCGGACACATGGCCCCGGCTCGGGACCCCGGCGTCCATCAGCGACAGGCTCGATGCACAGACCGAACCCATCGAGGTGGAACCGTTCGACGACATGACCTCGGAGACGAGGCGCAGCGTGTAGGCGAAGTCTTCCTGGTTCGGGATGACGGGCAGAACTGCACGGGCGGCGAGCGCACCGTGGCCGATCTCGCGGCGCTTCGGCGAACCGACGCGGCCGGTCTCGCCATTCGCCCACGGCGGCATGTTGTAGTGGTGCAGGTAGCGCTTGGTGTCGTTCGGCGACAGCGAGTCGATCATCTGGTTCATGCGGGGCATGGCCATGGTCAAGACACTCATGACCTGGGTCTCGCCGCGCTGGAACAGCGCCGAGCCGTGTGCCGTCGGCAGGACGCCGATCTCAGCGGAGATCGCACGCAGATCGGCAACGCCGCGACCATCCATGCGGACGCCTTCGTCGACGACGCGCTTGCGCATCAGCTTCTTGTTGAGCG
>DASQFE010000534.1:0-3622 GCA_035633295.1 Ilumatobacteraceae bacterium
TCGCCGGGGGCGGCGCCGGGGAACGGAGGAGCGAAACCTCGTGCCTCGTGGCCGAGGACCGGTTCGAGGATCACCCGGGTGCCATCGTCGAGTTCGCCGACCACCTCGTGGCCGGGCACGAACGGAAACGAGACCACGTCCTCGAAGTACAGCGATGCGTGTCCTTCGACGAGCGACAGGTCGGAGCCGCAGATCCCCGCGAGGCGGGTGTGGACCCGGTGCCAGCCCGGGCCGGGAAGGTCGGGCTCGTCGACGCTCGTGTAGGCGAGCGGACCGAGCCTGGTGGCGGTGATCGGCGAGATCGCCGACGCAATGCGCGCCATGCCGAGCTTGGGCACCGACCGGGAGACCTGGAGTGCTTTCATCGGCGGGCCCCTGGCCCGAAGCGTTGGCGACGTTCACGTTCCGACAGCAGCGGCCCGATCGGGAGCTTCGGTCGGGGGCCGCCGGGTGACTTGCTCCAGTGCTCGACGAGCCACCCGCGCTTGCGGGCGATTGCGGCCAGCCGGGTCTCGGGGTTGACGGCGACGGGGAAACCGACGGCTTCGAACAGCGGCAGGTCCGACGACGAGTCGGCGTAGGCGACGCACTCGTCGGGGTCGAAGCCCTCGGCCTCGCAGTAGTCCAACAGGATCTGCGCTCGTGCTTCACCGGTCGGCGGCACGGTCACCATCTCGCCGGAGTACGTGTTGTCGGAACGGATCGACATCTCGGCCGCGACGATCTCGTCGAACAGCGGCCGCAGACCTTCAACATTGAAGCTCAGCGCGCCGGTGATCAGGATCGTTCGATGCCCGAGCGCCCGGTGCTGGCGAACACGCCGCAGACCCTCGGGGAACGACTTGGTCATGATCATCTGGGCGAACATCTCGCGGGCGTCGCGTTCGATCTGTTCGACGGGGGCGTCTTCGTAGCGACGGTAGAAGTGGCGCAGGAAGTCGGTGCGATCGGCGCGGTCGAGCTTCAACAGGCCCGGGCCCTCGGCGATGGTGCGCAGGAAGTAACGAGCCCGTTCAGGGGTGTCGAGGCGGCGTGTGGCGAGCCACGAGTAGCTCTCCACCACGTTCGACGCGATCAGCGTGTTCTCGAGGTCGAACGCCACCACCTGACGCTTGGGGTCGAGCACCTGCTTACGCATGCGGGCCATGCGATCGGTCGATGCGGCCGGCCCGGGGGTGGTCTTGACTCGTGCATGCTGCACGATCGAGGGAAGGTGGACCTGGGTGATGTACGTCGGCCAGTCGACCGAGCGGGGGTCGAAGTTGAACTCGGCTCGGTCGGCGTCGCTCAGCTCACCCCATGTGCGCATGAGGTTGTCGACCTGATAGATCGCCTCGCACTCGGTGTACAACCCGTAGAGCTCGACGTAGGTGAGCGCTCGCTCGACCTCGACGCGCTTGGTCTCGATCTGCGCCGACCACTCGGCCTGGCGTCCGCGCAGCGGAAGGTTCTGGAGCACCTTCTCACCGACCGTCAGCACCTTCTTCGCTCGTCCGAGTTGCGCCTGCACTCGGCCCCGACCGGGGAAGCGGAACTCGGGGACCACGATCGGTTGACCCTTGGTGTCGTAGAGCGGGTGCTCGAGGAACCAGCCGCTGACGTTGTCGACGAGCATCCGGTACTTGAGCGGGTTGATGCCGCCCGACGCCACCTGCGTGATTGCGGGGGCCCGCTCGGGGCCGAGTGCAGCGACCGCAATGATCGAGGCGACGACGATGTCGACGGGGATCACGTCGACGGTGCCCTCGGGGACGCCGGGGAACTCGTCGAGCAGGCCCCGGGCGTACGAGATCAGAACCGGCTCGGCCATGCGAAATCCGCGGATCCAACCGGGCTTGGGTTCGGCGAGCGCCGACTCGATGATCGACGGTCGCACGATCGACACCGGCACCGGACCCTTGACGTCGGTGAGCGCCTGTTCACCGAGCGCCTTCGTGAACGCGTACGCATCGGGCCACCCGACGCTCGCTGCTCGGGCGCGGCCGGCTTCGACGAGTTGGTCCTTCGCCCATCGTTCGCGCAGCGCCTCGGTCTTCGACGCGAGGGCTGGCGCTCCCGCGGCACCGAGCTCGGTGCGGGCTTCGGATCGGAAACGCTCGAGGTTCTCGCGGCTGCGGCTCGCGGCGTCGGCATCGGAGCGCAGGCGCCGGCTCGCGGTCACTTCGCTCTGCCAGTCGATGCCGATGTCGAACGGGCCATCGCTCACCAGTTGTTCGGGGGCGTTGCCTCGCCGGTTGCCGGCGACGTAGCAGGTCGACACGGCGACGAGATGCGGTGTGACCCCGATCTCGTTGCACAGGTTGGCGATGCGCGACGGCCCGAGCAGGTTGATCTCGATGGCGGAATCGAGCGGCGAGTCGAACGACACTGCGGCAGCGGAGTGGATGATGATGTCGCATGACGCGAACAACGCACGGTCGGCGTCGTTCAGGCCGAGGCCGTCACGGGTCACGTCGCCGGAGACTGTGCGCACCCGGGCGGTGACCGACGAGAAGTCGTCGCCGTGGGTGGCTCTGAGCCGGTCGAAGGCGTCGTTCTTGAAGATCTCGCGGTCGGTGCGCTTGGCCGCAGGGGTGCGCTGGCCGTCACGAACGAGCAGCACGAGCTCGCATCCGGGGACGCAGCGCAACAACCGTTCCACGAGCGCCGTGCCGACGAATCCGGTGGCGCCGGTGATAGCGATCCGTTTGCCCGCTAACTCCTCGGCGATCACGGTTGACAGTTCTACCACGATCCTCTACCAATTGGTAGAGAGATGAGCACACGTGATCGAATTCTGGAGACGGCGCTCGACCTGTTCGGGTCGCGTGGCGTCGACGCAGTGTCGCTCGACGAGATCGCCAGAGCCGTCGGCGTTCGCAAGCAGACGGTGTTGTACTGGTTCGAGTCGAAGGATGCTCTGGTCGACGAGGTGCTTGCCGTTGCAGCAACCGAACTCGTGGTCGTGATCGACGCAGCACTGCGAGCCGCCCCCGACGATCCGCTGGATCGGATCGACGCCGTCGTGCGTGCGGTGTTCCGGCCCGCGGTGCGCCGTCCCGCGCTGCTCGGCCTGATCCGCGAGGTCAGCCGGTTGGAGTCTGAGCAGGCAACGAGACTGCGCGAACGCCTGCAGTCGCTCATCGACCGTGCGGTCGGCTACCTCGCGGTCGAGATGGACGCCGGCCGCCTGCGCCGCGGTGACCCGGGCCTCATCGCTGCGCTCGGATATGCCACCCTCACCGGCATCGCCACCGAGCCCGAGGCGCTCCGCGCCGTCGGCTGGCAGCCCGACGCCGTCGGCCTGCGCCGCCTCCGCGACGAACTGCGAGCATTCCTCCGCGCCGCCCTTGCGCCCTGACCATCAGCGGGTTGCGATGAGCGAGCGGCCCCAATCCCGGCTCTTCGCTCATCGCTTGGGAGCGGGGACCTTCAGGGTTAGCGCTTGGTGTTGCGGCGGCGGCGGCCGTGACGCTCGAGCGCGAGGTCGACGAGGCGGTCGATCAGCTCGCTGTAGCTCAGCCCCGATTGGATCCACAGTTTGGGGTACATCGAGATGGGCGTGAATCCGGGCATGGTGTTCACTTCATTGCACAAGAAGCCCCGGCCGTTGCCGTCGTCGTCCATCTCGTAGAAGAAGTCG
>DASQFE010000535.1:0-2051 GCA_035633295.1 Ilumatobacteraceae bacterium
GACTCGAGCTCGGGGGTGTGCTGCAATCCGTGCACGCCGAAACGTTCCAATGCCCGTTCGAGCCGCCAGCGGTACACGTCGGGAAGACCGGCACGATCGACATCGAGCCACTGCAGGAATGACACCAGATACTCCTGAGTGTTCTCCACGCTCGACGAAACCACGTCGGGTTCGTCTTCGGTCTGCGGGCGGTACAGCGCACCCAACTCGGCGTAGATGTCGAGCAGGCCGTCCTCACACTCGATCAGTCCTGCATCAGCAGGAGCAGCGATCTCGGCCAATCGGCGTTGCTGGGTGAGCAACTTGCGCAGGTCCGCAGCCGCCAGGTCGTAGCCGAGCAGGTAGTCGCCGAGCGGTGTGTAGACCCGGTCACAGGGCTTGCGATTGAAGTCGATCGTCCGCCCCAGACCCGACAGGTCGACGGGTGATCGGTCTGCGTCGCCCGTCGTTCGGATCGACACGCTGTGCTGGCGGATGCGCACGAGGGCGGCGCCGCGATCGACCTGTGCGTTGGCGGCGACCGACACTCCGAGCACCTCGCCCGCAAACGGCGCTGTGACGGTGGTTTCCATCTTCATCGACTCGAGGACGACGATCGGATCACCGGCCGCAACGACGTCGCCCGGTTCGACCAGTGCGCTCACTACCAGCGCCGGCCAGTCGGCGCGCACGACGAGGCCATCCTCGCGATCGACGAGGTGCGCACCATGTCCGATCTCCACGCGGAATCCGGTGTCGGTCGGCGACACCACCACTCGGTGACGCTGGCCGCCACACGTGATGCGACGCTCGAACTGATCGAGCGCATCCACGGTGACGTCGGCGACCGCCGAGCCGTATCGGATCGAGTAGTTGCGCGGACCGACCCGATGCACTGCGACCTGATACGACGCACCTCGGTAGCCGAGTTCGATGCTTCCGCCGACATCGAGCGGGTGCTGGGGTCGGCCCCGGGCCGCCGACGCATAGAACGACTCCTGGGCGTGCGCTCGGTCTCCCTCGTAGGCCTCGACGGCCGCCACCAGCAGTGCAACCGGGTCGGCTGTCGGAAGCGCACGTTCGGCGAGGATCCGCTCGAGCCACGTCTCGTCGACCTGGCCGCTGACGACGTCGGGGTGGGCGAGCAGGCCGAGCAGGAACGAGCGGTTCGTGGCACCGCCGTCGATCACGATCGCGGTGCGTTCGAGTGCTCGCTGCACGCGCCCGAGCGCTACCTCCCGGTCCGGGCCCCAGGCAGTGATCACCGCGAGCAGCGGATCGACGGGATCAACAGGATCGCCGACGCGGCGATTCGCGTCGATGCGCACACCGGTGCCGACGGGGAACTTGAGCAGCGCCACGCGGCCCGACGTGGCGACGAAGTTGGCGTCGGGGTCCTCGGCGAGCAGCCGGGCCTCGACCACGATGCCATCGCCGACCGGCTCGACACCGGTGAGCGGCTCACCGCGATGCACGCGAAGACGCCATCCGATGACGCTTGCACCGGTGCGCTCCTCGGTGGTTGCATGATCGGGTGCGGCAACGCAATCGACGCCGGCGAGGCTGAAATCGGCGCCGTCGTGCACGAACGTGAACACGCCGGCTCCGCGATAGTCGACCGAACGTGCCAAGCGCTCGGCCTCGGCCCGGATCCGGGTGGCCAACTCGATCGAGATGGCCGCGCACGGGGCCTCGGCGATGAGCACCTGACCGTCCCGGCGCACGCTGACATCGCGCCCACCAAGCGTCCAGATGGTGCCGTGCTCGTCGGCCAGGATGTCGACCTCGACTCGTCGAAGCCGGGAGTCGTCGGCCGGTTCCGCACTGTCGGCATCGCGCGCGATGTCCGTGAGTCGGTGCACCGTCGACGAAGTCGGACCGACGACCCCGATGCCCCCGGCCTCGCACAACGCGATCAGATCGAGTCGCTCATCGGGCCGCCACGCACCGAGCCACAACGTGTCGACGCGGGCCCGCTGGAGACAGGCGACGAGATCCTCCACCGAGGCCAGCTCCGGCTCGTCACCGAGGCGATGGACCTCGTCGGCCTCGCGTGCGTACCACGGCTGCGG
>DASQFE010000536.1:0-7321 GCA_035633295.1 Ilumatobacteraceae bacterium
CGGGCCCGGTCAGTCGACCGCCACCGCGAAGGTGACGCTCGACGAGGATGAGTACACCGTCACCTTCGCCGACATCGAGGACGGCGAGTTCAGCCTCCGCGGCTGCTGACCGCCGCGGCCAATGCATCGGTGAGATCGCCCTGCGGCATCACCTCGACACCGCAGTCGAGGCCGAGCCACCCGGCCATCGACGCCAACTCGCAAGCAAGCTCCTCGGCCACGTACGCCTCGTCGATTCCCGGCTCACCGTACGCGCTCTGCACAAGGAGCCGGCCGGTCTCCCGATCGGCCTTCAGATCGACACGGGCCACCAGTGCGTCGCCGAGCAGGAACGGCAGAACGTAGTAGCCGTACTGGCGCTTGGGCGCCGGGACGTAGATCTCGATGCGGTACCGGAACCCGAACAGCCGCTCGGTGCGATCACGATTCCACACGAGTGGATCAAACGGACTCAGCAGTGCCCGCGCCGCCACCCGGCGCGGGATCGCTGCATCGGGGTGTAGATAGGCGGGCTTCGACCACCCCTCGACCGACGTCTCGATCAACCGGCCCTCGTCGACGAGTTCGGCGATGAGCGGCCGACACGGTGGGTTGCGCTGGCGGTGATAGTCGGTGAGATCCTCGAACGTTCCGATGCCGTGGTGCCGCGCGGCCTGCACGAGCAACTCCTTGCGGGCATCGATCTCGGACGGTGTCGGCAACGCCAGAACCTCGGCGGGAATCACCCGATGGGCGAGGTCGTAGGTGCGTGCGAAGTCGTTCGGGCGACGGACCGCCGCGACCTCGCCGGCGAAGAACAGGTGCTCGAGTGCGATCTTGCCATCGTCCCAATCCCACCAGGTGCCCTTCGGGCCGACACGCTGGTTCAGGTCGCCGGCCACGAGTGGCCCCTCGTCACGGATCCGGATACGCACCTCGTCGATGAACTCCGGGCGCCGATGCCGCAGGTCGGCGACCGCCTTCCAGCGGTGCTCGCTGTTCATCATCCAGCGCAGGTACGGGTGCAACGCAACCGGTACATGACATGCCTCGTGTACCCAGTACTCGAACAACTCGCCGTCGCGGCTGGCGTCGGTGATCAGCGTCCGCGGGTGCGGTCCGAGCCGCGCGAACAGTGGCAGCTCCTGGCTGCGGACGAGCACGTTGACCGAGTCGATCTGGATGAGCCCCATCCGGTCGAGCACGCGCCGAAGATGACGCCGGTCGACCCGACCCGACGGCCGCGGGTCGCAGAAGCCCTGGGCACCGAGCGCGAGGCGACGCGCCTGGGCGTTGGAGAACTCAATCGTCGGCAACGGTGATGGCGACCGAGTTGATGACCACGTCGGTCTTCGGCTTGTCGCCGCCGCCCGTGGGGACGCGCTGCATTTCGTCGACGATGTCGAGGCCCTTCACGACCTGACCGAACAGGCTGTACGACGGCGGCAGGCCGACGCCCGAGGCGCCCGACACGATGAAGAACTGGCTGCCGTTGGTGTGCGGGCCGGCGTTGGCCATGGCGACCGAGCCGATCTGGTACTCGCGCGGCTTGGGGAGTTCATCCTCGAAGCGGTAACCGGGGCCGCCGCGACCTGTGCCGGTCGGGTCGCCGCCCTGACACATGAAGCCGTTGATGATCCGGTGGAAGATCACACCGTCGTAGTAGTGGTGCAGTGCGAGGAACACGAAGTTGTTGACGGTGTTCGGGGCCTTGAGGGCGTCGAGGGCGATGACGATGTCGCCCATCGAGGTCGACAGCGTTGCGCTGTAGCGCTTCGAGGGGTCGATCCCCATCTCCGGAGCGTCTTTGAAGTCCTGCGTCTTGGGCGCGGAACCGTCGAAGGAAGGAAATGCAGTAGCCATGACCACGACCCTATCTGCCCACCCGAATCGTCATACGGTGCCGGGTCAAACGTGACGGTTGCGTCACGTTTGACCCGGCACCGTATGTCAGTTGCGGTCGTTGTAGCTGGTGATGAGCAGATTGCTGTTGTCGACGGCTTCGGTCAGCGAGGTCTGCGGGTCGGCACCGTCGAAGATCGCCGCCATTGCCCGCGACGTCTCGGCGCGGACCTCACGCTGCGGGCCGAGCACCGGCGCGTTGGCCGTGTCGTCGTTGACCCCCGACAGAAGCTGCTCGAATGGCACGGCGAATCGCGGGTCGGTGGCGTACGTCGTTGCGAGGGGATCGAGGTCGAGCGCATCGGTGCGTACCGGCACGTAGCCCGTCGCCGCGGCCCACTTCGACTGCGATTCGGCCTGCAGCAGGAACGAGATGAAGTCCCACGCTGCGGCGGTCTCCTCCGGCGACTTGTCGGCCACGATCCACAACGACGCACCGCCGACCTGCACCTGCGGCGTCTCGCCCGGGCCCGGCATCGGGCCCACCCCGATGTCAGCCGGGCCGAGGTCGGGTACCAGCCCACCGCCGAGTGCGGCGATCACACTGCCGAGCGCCGCCGACGTCGCCATCGTCATCGCGCCCGGCGCATCGGGGTCGGCCAGCTTGAAGAAGGCATCCTGACCACCCGGGTTGTCGCCAACCGTCATCGCGAGTCCGTCATTGATCATCGTCTGCAAGAACGTGGTCAACTCCACGCCGAGTTCGTTGTCGAACAACACCTCGGTCGCCGGCGCGATCCGTCCGTTGCCATTGTCGGCGAACGGCTCACCGGCTCGGCCGAACCACTGCTCGAGGAACCAGCCGCCGCCCGAATCGGGGCCAGAGTCGAGCACCAAGGCCACCGGCGCCGCACCCGACGACACGATCTGCTCGGAGGCAGCTCGCAGCTCATCGAGGCTCACCGGCGGATCGTCGGGATCGAGACCGGCCGCCTCGAACATCTTGCGGTTGTAGTACAGGACCGGGTTCGACACGTTGAACGGCATGCCGCGCTGAATGCCCTCGTACTCGTACGCAGTGAGCGTCCTCGGGACGAACGTGGAGGTGTCATAGCCGCTCGATTCGAGGCACGCCGCCGCGGGAACGGTCGTGCCGGAGTCGGCGATCGAACGCAACGTGTACTCCGGGAGCTGCACCATCGTCGGCCGACTGGTCTGGTTGGCGGCGATGTACTTGTCGATCAGCGATTCGTAGCCGGTCTGGTTCTGCAGCTCGACGCGAACCTTGTCCTGGCTCGCGTTGTACTCGTCGGCGAGTGCGATCAAGGGCGTCTCGAGGTCGTTGGCCATTGCGTGCCAGAACACGATGTCGACCGGACCGTCGACGCTGTCGAGGGCCTCGGTCGGACACGGAGCGAGTTCGGCCAGCGGGGCGACCGTGGTCGTCGGCATCACCGTCGTGTCGGTGCTGGCGCCGGTGCCGTCGTTCGGGGTGGTCTCGATGGGTGAGGCGGTTGTTGCGTCGCCGCCCACTTCGAGAGCCGACTCGCCTGACGAGCATGCCGCGAGGCCGACCCCGGCGACCATGAGCAGTGGGAGGAACCGTCGGGAGGGGAGCATGTGGATCAGCCTTTCACGGCGCCGGCGGTCAGGCCGCGCACCAGTTGACGTTGGAAGACGAGCAGGACAATGACGACCGGGATGGCGGCGACGATCGTGCCGGCCATCACGAGGTTGGGTTGGTCGAGGTTCGACTTCGAGAGCACGCGCAGACCTGACTGCACCGTGTTCATCTCGGTCTCGTTGATGATGAGGTTCGGCCACAGGTACTGATTCCATGCGCCGAGAAAGCCGAAGAGGGCGAGGGCGCCGAGGGTGGGTCGCACGAGGGGCACAGCCACGTACCACAGAAATCCGAGGTGGCCGACACCGTCGATGGCTGCAGCGTCGCGCAGATCGCGGGGCAACGTGAGGAACACCTGGCGCATGAGGAACACGCCGAATGCAGTCGCGAGAAACGGAACCGCCAGACCTGCGTAGGAATTCGCCCAACCGAGCCCGTCGACGGTATCGAAGTTGACCACGAGCGTGGCCTCGAGCGGCACGAGCAGCGTTGCGATGAACAGCACGAAGAACACGTTGCGGCCTGGGAATGTCAAGAACGCGAACGCGTAGGCGGCCAGCACGGCCGACACCACTTGGAACACGGTGACGATGACCGCGACCACCAACGAGTTGAAGAGGTACCGACCAAGGTTGCCGGTGGTCCACGCATCGACGATCACGTCGAAGGTGAAGGGGCCGGGCACGAGCGGATTCTCGAAGAACGCATCAGCCGGCTTGAAGGCCGCAACAACGGTCGTATAAATCGGGAACAGCACGATGAACGAGACCACTGCCAGCAGGAAGTAGCGGGCGGCTCGCCGCCAGCCTGTCGGGGCGTCGAAGTCGGTGCCGCGGCGCCGGGTCTGCGCATCGGGTAACAGCTCGACCGCAGCGTTCACCGTCGACACGGCGACCCCGACTGCGGGTGGCAGATCAGCTGCCATAGTGAACCCGACGTCCGATGCCGCGCAGCTGGATGGCCGACAGCAGGAGCAACACGAAGAAGAGCAACACCGCCGCACCAGCCTGCAGACCGGCGTTGTTCTTGATCGGAGAGTTCTGGCCGTACACGAAGTACGTGATGGTGGTCGTCGAGTCTTGCGGCTGGGGCCCACCGTCGGTCAGCAAGTCGACTTCGCCGTACAGCTGGAACGCCCGACTGGTCAGCACGATCATCACGAACAGCAACGTGGGGCCGAGCATCGGGACGGTGATCGCCCAGAACCGTCGGATTCCGCCGGCACCATCGACCGCCGCCGCCTCGTAGAAGTCGCGTGGGATTCCCTGCAGGCCCGCCGTGACGAGGATGAACGTGAAACCCAGGCCAGCCCACACACTCGACAGCGCCACTGCGATCAACGCAGTTCCCGGATCCTGCAACCAACCCGGATCCTTCACCGACGGGAACAGCGCATTGAACCAGCCGACATTGGCGAGTGCGCCGATCGACGGCTGCAGCAGGAACAGCCACATCAGGCTGGCAACGGCAACCGACGTTGCAACGGTCGAGGAGAAGATGGCGCGGAACACACCCACCCCACGCAAGTACTTGTCGGCGAGTACCGCCAGCCCCACTCCGAGTACCAGACCGAGCGGCACCATGATGAGTGCGAACTTCGCCGTCACCACCAGAGCGTTCTGGAACTCGGTCGAGCGGAAGATCTCGACGTACTGCCCGAACCCCTGCGACTGACAGTTGCCACCGAAGTTGTCGCAAAGCTGCTGGCCGAGCCACACCGCCCGGCCGAGCGGGTACAGCACGAACACGCCGAGGATGAACGCCGAAGGCGCAAGCATCGCCATGGCAAGCGGGAAGTCGGCCCACCGCGATCGCTGCTGACGGTCGTCGCGTGCCACGTCCGAACCCTATTTCCCCAGGGAGGGCGACACCTGATCACATCGAGCGTCGTTCAGCCAGAGTTCATCTTCGGCGGCCGCAGGCGTGGCGGTCGGCTCCGACTACCGTGACCGACGTGAGCCAGATTCCCGACGAACAACCCACGATCGTGGCGCCGGTCGACCTCGATGCCGTCGAGCACGACCTCACGGCCGTCGAAGTGGCGCTCAACCGTCTCGCTGACGGCACCTACTGGACCGACGAGGTCAGCGGCGACCCGATCCCCGAACACGTTCTCGTCGACAACCCACTCGCCCGGCGCGCCTGATGGAGAAGAAGGCCGTTGCCTCCATCGCATCGATCATCGCGCTTGCCGCCGGCCTCGCGGCCGCCGCGCAGAAAGCGAAGGAGTCGCCGCTCACCAGCCGGTTCAACCGTTCGGCACGGGTGTGGAAACTGACGGCGCGCAACTCCGCTCGCTTCGCCGTGTCACGCGTGCGTGGCATCGGCTCGGCCGAAGAGCGGCGGGCGCAGCTCGACGAGCAGTTCGCCATCCGCACCGCCGAGGACGTCGCCAAGGAACTCGGCGAGATGAAGGGCGTGCTGATGAAGGCGGGCCAACTCATCAGCTTCATCTTCGAGGCGCTGCCCGACGAGGCGCAGGAAGCGCTCGCCACTCTGCAGGCCGATGCCGCACCGATGGCACCGACCCTCGCGGCCAACGTGGTGAAGGGCGACTTCGGCAAACCGCCGGAGCGGCTCTTCCTCGACTGGTCGGACATGCCCGTGGCCGCCGCGTCGATCGGCCAGGTCCATCGAGCGATCACCCACGACGGTCGTGATGTTGCCGTGAAGGTGCAGTACCCGGGAGTGCACGAGGCCATCGAGAGCGACCTCGACGCGGCCGAGGTGATGTACGCGATGTTCTCGTCGATGATGCTCAAGGGCCTCGACGCCAAGGGTCTCGTCGATGAGCTACGCGATCGGATGCGTGAAGAGCTCGACTACTCGATCGAAGCGGGCAACGTCGCCGAGTTCGAAGCGCGATTCCAAGGCCACCCGTGGGTGCGCATTCCCAAGCTGGTGCCCGAGTTGTGCAGCGGGCGGGTGCTCACCACCGAGTGGATCGACGGGATGACGTTCGATCAGTTCCGCACGACCGAGTCGTACGCCACCAAGCAGCGCGCCAGCGAAGTCATCTGGCGATTCGCACAGGGCGCGATCATGCGCCACGGGATCTTCAACGGCGATCCCCATCCCGGCAACTACAAGTTCCACCACGACGGCAGCGTCTCGTTCCTCGACTTCGGCCTCGTGAAGCGCTGGTCGCCTGGCGAATGGGAGTCGCTGCGCCCGACCGTCGACGCAATCATCATCGACCGAGACCCCGACCAGCTCGTTGCGGCGATGGTCGAATCGAACTTCCTGCCCGCGCGCCACGGCCTGTCACCTGAGCTCGTGTACGACTACGTGTCGAGCCCCTACATCCCCTACCTCACCGACGAGTTCACGTTCACCCGTGACTGGATGCGCGACACGATCGGCAAGATCTTCGACGTGCAGGGCCCGCATGCCCCGGTGATCGAGCAGCTCAACCTGCCGTCGAGCTTCGTGATCCTCGATCGCGTGATCTGGGGTGTCAGCGCAATCCTCGGCAAGCTCGAAGCGACCGGCCCGTGGCGAGGCATGCTCCTCGAATACATCGCCAACGGAGCACCAGCCACTGAGCTCGGCGCCTCCGAAGCAGCCTGGGCCGCCGGCCGCCCCACCCCCTGACAGACCACCCAGCCACCCCCGAGCGATGAGCGAAGGGCCGGGATACGGGCCGCTCGCTCATCGCTGTCCGGTCCGAGAGGCGGCGACTGCGTTCGGTAGCGTCGCCGCGATGACGGACACGATGCCGACCGAGTCGACCGCACGAGCACCGTTTGCGCCGTGGGACCGCCGCGACATCCCCGGGTCGTTCAGCGTCGACGACACCGCTCGGCGCGTCGGCAACTACAAGTGGACCGAGATGAAGCTGTTCGAGGCGCTCGGCGGCTGGGTGGCCACCGTGCC
>DASQFE010000537.1:0-5667 GCA_035633295.1 Ilumatobacteraceae bacterium
CGATTTGCCGCATCCGATTCTGGTTGCTCTCGCCCGGGAGGCGATCGAGGCCGGTGCCCCCGACACGGCGCTTGATCGGGCGCAGGCGTTCCGACGCACCCTGTTGACCCCGGTGGTCAACGCCACGGGTGTGCTGCTGCACACGAATCTGGGCCGAGCGCCGATCAGCCACCACCAGGCGGCCGCCGCGCTGACCGTCGAGTTCGACCTCGCGTCTGGCATGCGTGGGTCTCGACAGGCCGCAGTCGGCCAACTGTTCGCCACGCTCTGCGGGGCCGAGGCGGCGATGGTGGTGAACAACAACGCGGCGGCGGTGCTGCTGGTGTTGGCAGCGCTCGGTGCCGGCCGCGACGTTCCCGTCAGCCGCGGTGAGAGCGTGGAGATCGGCGGCTCGTTCCGCGTTCCCGACGTGATGGAACAATCCGGCGCGCGCCTGGTCGACGTGGGCACCACCAACCGCACCCGCCTCGACGACTACCGACGCGCCATCGACAAGCCCGGCGTCGATGCGGCGATGGTGCTCAAGGTGCATCCGAGCAACTACCGGGTGGAGGGGTTCGTCGAGGAGACGTCGGTGCGAGAACTCGCCACGCTCGGCGTGCCCGTGGTCGCCGACATCGGCAGCGGACTCATCGACGCGAACTGTCCGTGGCTGCCCGGTGCCCCACCGGCGTGGCTCGCAGGCGAACCGGCGGCGGCCCAGACCATCGCCGATGGCGCCGCGCTCGTCACGTTCAGTGGCGACAAGCTGTTCGGCGGGGCGCAGGCGGGAATCATCGCCGGGCGCGCCGACCTCGTCGAGCAGTGCCTTCGTCACCCCCTGGCCCGAGCACTTCGTCCCGGTGGCCTGGTGCTCGCGTCACTGCAGGAGACCGCACTCGTCTACCTCGACAGACGGGCAGCGACCGACGTGCCGTTCTGGGCAATGGTCGCGACGCCGGTTGCCGATCTGCGTCGACGGGCCGAGGCGATTGTCGACCGCGTGGCCGAGCGCCACCCGACGATCACTGCGATCGCAACCGAAGCACTCCCGGGAGCGGGTTCCGCGCCCGGGGTCACGATGCCGTCGTATGGCCTCGATCTCGCCGGCGATCATCTGGAAGCCCTCCGTCGCCATGAGACTCCGGTGATCGCCCGCACGCGTGACGCTCGTACGTTGCTCGATCTTCGTTCGGTGGCACCCGATGACGACATGGTCATCATCGACGCACTGTGCGCCGCTGCGTCATCGTGACGGTCATCGCCACCGCCGGCCACGTCGACCATGGCAAGTCATCACTCGTTCTCGCGCTGACCGGAACCGACCCCGATCGGTTCGAGGAGGAGAAGCGGCGCGGGCTCACGATCGACCTCGGGTTCGCGCACACGACGTTGGCGTCGGGTGCCGAGCTGAGCTTCGTCGATGTTCCCGGCCACGTGAGGTTCCTGCGCAACATGCTGGCCGGTGTCGGGGGCGTGACCGCCTGCGTGTTCGTTGTGGCAGCCACTGAGGGATGGAAGCCCCAGTCGGAGGAGCACCTACGGATTCTCGAACTGCTCGGCATCACGTCCGGCATCGTCGTGCTCACCAAATCGGATCTCGTCGACGCCGAACTCGCCGAACTTGCCGCGATGGACGTGGCGGATCACATCGCCGGTACCTTCCTCGCGAACGCCCCCGTGCTCCCCGTGTCGTCGACGACCGGCGCCGGCCTCGACGAACTGCGTATGTTACTCGATGAACTGATCGCCACGACTCCGGGCGCCGTCGATGTTGACCGGCCGCGCCTGTGGATCGACCGGGTCTTCGCCGCCAAGGGCAGCGGCACGATTGTCACAGGCACGCTCGTGGGCGGCGTGCTCGCTGTCGATCAGCAGGTGGTGATCGAGCCCGGATCACGTTCGGCGCGAATCCGGGGGATCCAGACCGCAGGGCGATCCGTCGACTCGATCGGTCCTGGCAATCGAGTCGCCATGAACCTCGCCGGCGTCGAGCACCACGTACTCGCCCGAGGGCATGGCGTGATCGAGCCGGACCGATGGCGACTCACCGACCGCTTCGACGCATCACTGCGCGTCCTCGAGTCGCTCGATCACGACGTGTCGCGACGCGGTGCGTTCGTGGCGTACATCGGTGCCGGGGAGCATCCGGTGAGGCTGCGGGTGCTCGGCATCGAGACACTGGCGCCCGGCAGCGACGGCGCCATTCGGCTCTTCCTCGACGAGGCGCTCCCGTTGCTCCCCGGTGATCGATTCGTCCTGCGCGAATCGGGGCGTGACGAAACCGTCGGGGGTGGGGAGGTGCTCGACATCGATCCGATCCTGCGAGCGTCGCGTGCGCAGCCCGATCGATCGATCGAGCGGCTGGTACGCGAGCGCGGTTGGGTGCAGGCCCGCGAGATCGAGCGGCTCACCGGTGAGGCCGCCGACCCCGTTGTCGGCGAGTGGCTCACGACGCCGGAGTCACTCGATGCGATGCGCACCGACCTCATCGCACGCGTTACCAATGCGGGCCCGGCAGGGCTCGACATCGCGGGCTTCGACGATCGCGAGCGCGCGGTGCTGGCAACCATCGAGGAGGTCGCCGTCGATGCGACGACGGTGCGGCCCGCCGATGTCGTCGATCCGTTCGCCGACCATCCCTATCTGGCCGAGCTGCACGACGGTGGGTTCACGCCGCCGCAGCCCGATGGCGTCGACAAGGGAGAGTTGCGTGAGCTGGTGCGACGCGGTCACGTCGTGGTGCGCGACGGCGTGCATTTCCACGAGGCGACGATCATCGCGGCCGCAATGGTTGCTGCCGATCTTCTCGCCGGCGATCCCGACGGGTTCACCGTGGCTCAGTTCCGCGATGCCACCGGTGCGAGTCGAAAATTCGTCCTTCCGCTGGTGAGCGAACTCGACGCTCGCGGGGTCACCCGACGCCGCAACGACCTGCGTATCGCAGGCCCTCGCCTCCCCGGGCGCTGAACCCGATCACGAAGCGGGTTCGGTGTCGGCCGGTGACTCGACCGGAGTCTTGTTGCGCATCTCGCGATAGTCGCGGGCTGCTCCTTCGAGTGGTTCGACGTCGAGCGTGACACCGTCGATCGCGGCAACACGAAGCGCCGCGCCTGCCGCAATCGGCGTGGCGCGGTTCGTTCGGGCCCGCCAGCGAGCCCCTTCGACCTCGACGGTGCCTTCTGGATCGATGGCGCCAACGGCAGTTCCTTCGAGGCCGATCATCCACTCGCGGCCGATGGTCGGCGTGGCGAACCGCGTACGCACCGTCGAAGGCATCCCAACGATGAACGTCAGCGAAATGCCGCCGATCCCGGCGATCAGCGCGAGCCACGATGGCCGCATCGTCGACCCGGGGACCGGTTCGAACAGGAACCAGCTCGCAATGGTGGTCAGCACGATCCCGACACCGGTCCAGAGTCTCGGAATCCCGACCTGCACGTCGACGGCGAACGCCACCATGGCGAGCATGATGAGCACCACCGCCCAGGGTCGGGTGGGCAGCACCGCCAGACCTGTGAATGCAAGGACTGTCGAGATCGCGCCGATGCCACCCGCCAGGCCGACCCCGGCGGTGAAGAACTCGAACACGAGCAGTGCCAGTCCGGTCAGGAGCAGCATGTAGGCAACCGACGGGCTGGCCACGGTGTGGAACAACTGGTCGACCAGGGAGAGTTTCGAGAAGCGCACGACCGACACCGTGTCGAATCGGGTCGACCCGTCGTCGAGTACGACCAGCTTGGTGGTGACGACCTCGACGCCGTTCTCCTCGTAGCCGTTCATTGCCTGCAGCATGTTGCTGATCGTGGGGATGCCTTCGTCGTCGACCCGCTGCTTGAAGACGCCGAACGATCGTGCGTCCGACAGCCCGATCGAGCCGTTGCGGAGCCGTTCCTCGGCGATGCCGAAGTCGACGGTGGTCCCCTCGGGGAGCCCTGGTGGATCGAGCGGGACACCGATGTAGCCGACACGGGCGCCAGGGGCCATGCCGGTGACATCGGCAACGGCCAGCAGCTGCGCGGCAGTTCCGTAGAAACGGGCGCCGCTCGGGCCGACCCAGATACCGATTGGAATCGGAGCGTTGGCGACACGAACGAGCAGGTCTTCGATCACGTCGTCGTCGACCACGGTGGCATCGCTGTTCACCTGCAGGATGAGGGCCTGCGAACCGACGGCCGCGGCGCGATCGATCGCACCGCCGATCGCATCAACGAGAATCGGGTCGAAGAATCCGCTGACCTGCTGCACGTCGACGCGGCCGACCGTTTCGTCGCTCTGCGCCTCGACGGACGGGCCGAAGAGAGTGAGCCCGGCCATCAGCGTGAGGGTGCTGATCGCTAGTCTTCGCAAAAGTGCCTCCGGAGAGCGAATACCCGCTGCAATCGTTGACCGCCGCTCGGGTCGTCGTGGTGGCGGGCAAGGGTGGTGTGGGGAAGACCACGGTAACGGCTGTGATCGCCCGTGCGGCATCGAATGCGGGCCGGCGCGTGCTCGTTGTCGAACTCGACGGCAAACCCACGCTCGCCGAACTGGTGCCCGACCTCGACGTCATGTCGATCTCGGCACCCGATGCTCTCGATGAGTACCTGCGTGACAACGGATTCGCCCGCATCGCCAAACGATTGAACCGCACCGGGGTGATCGACATGATCGGCACCGCGGCGCCAGGGATCGATGACATCGTGGTGCTCGGCAAGATCAAACAGCTCGAACGCTCGGGCGACTACGACCTCATCGTGGTCGACGGCCCGGCGGCCGGCCATGCGGTCACCTTCCTCACGGCCGCCGCGGGGCTGGCCGATTCGGTCAGGTCGGGTCCGGTTCGAGCGCAGGCCGATGATGTGCTCGAGCTGTTGCACGACCCACAGCGCTGCCAGGTGGTGCTCGTGACGCTGGCGGAAACGACCCCGGTCAACGAGGTGATCGAGACCGCCTTTGCGCTCGAAGATCAGGTCGGTGTACAGTTGGGGCCCGTCGTGGTCAACGGCGTCGACGTCGGTGTCGACCTCCCTCACGAGGCAGCAGTCGCTGCGTGTGTGGCTGCCTTGGATTCGCCCACTGCCCTGGCCCTCACCGAGGCGGCAGCATTCCGACGGTCGCGTCGATTGATGGAGGCACAGGAGATCAGTCGTCTCACCGAGCGACTCCCACTTGCGCAGGTACTGCTGCCCGCCAGGCTCGTGGCCGGGCTCGCACCGAGCGACATCGACGACCTCGCCGGCGTGCTCGGCCCGCTCGGGGATGGTCCGACATGACCGCTCGCTCGGCCGACGGCCTGATCGACACCTCGTCGGTGATCGTGTGCTGTGGTTCCGGGGGCGTCGGCAAGACGACCACCGCCGCGGTTCTCGGGCTCGAAGCGGCCCGCCGGGGTCGTCGAGCGGTTGTCGTCACCATCGATCCTGCGCGCCGGCTCGCCGATGCGCTCGGCCTCGTCGACGGGCTGGCGTCAGAACCACAGCGGATCGATCTTGGCCCGGAAGCGGTGGAGAGCGCCGGCGAACTCTGGGCGATGATGCTCGACACCGCCGCCACGTTCGACGGAATCGTGCGCGCCAACGCCGAGAGCGAGGAGCAGATCGAACGGATCCTGACCAACCCGTTCTACCGCAACATCGCCGGTGCCCTCAGTGGCACCCAGGAGTACATGGCCGCCGAGATGCTGCATTCGCTCCACGGCGACGAGCG
>DASQFE010000538.1:0-5844 GCA_035633295.1 Ilumatobacteraceae bacterium
AGCGGCGAGATCGGCCGACTCGCGGTCGGCGGCCGCCAACCGATCGGCTACTACAAGGATCCCGAGAAGTCGGCGCGCACGTTCCTCGAGATCGAGGGCCAGCGCTATTCGTGCCCGGGTGACTTCGCCACGATCGACGCCGACGGCAGGATCACGCTGCTCGGGCGCGGATCGGTGTGCATCAACTCAGGCGGCGAGAAGATCTTCCCCGAAGAGGTCGAGGAGGCGATGAAAACGTACCCGGACGTGTTCGACGCGGTCGCCGTCGGCCTCGCCGACGAGCGATTCGGTGAAGTCGTCACCGGTGTCGTCGAGCCCAAGCCGGGGGCCACGATCGATCCCGATGCGCTGATCGCCCATGTCAAGCAGCACCTCGCTGCCTACAAGGCGCCCAAGCACATCGTCGTCGTCGGCTCCATCGGCCGCGCCGCCAACGGCAAGGTCGACTACAAGCGCCTGCGAGCCGACGCGGGCGACGCCCTCGGCGTCAACTGAGAGTTGACGGCGTCGGCTGATCGACGTTGCCGTCGGCGCAACCGAGTGTCGCACGGTCGGCAAGCAGATCGCCGCGGTACGATCAGACCATGAGCGATCACGTCATTCGGATCACCTACTGCGTCCCTTGAGACTACTCGCGCCGCGCCGTGAGCGCTGCCAGTGACCTGCTGTCGAACTACCAGCACGTGATCGACACCCTGACCCTCGACACGGGATCGAAAGGCGTCTTCGACGTCGAGGTCGACGGAGCATTGCTCTTCTCCAAGACCGCGACAGGCCGACATGCGGAACCCGGCGAGATCCTCCGGCTCTTCCGCGACCAGTACGCCGCCGACGTCACGCTCTACGGCGAGTGATGTAACGATTGGTGTCCGACACCAATCGTTACATCAGCTCATGGTGACGAGGTCGAGCCAGTCGTCGGAGAAGTAGTCGACGTCGCCGTCGGGCATCAGCAGCACTTTCGTCGGCGAGAGTTCGCGGACGAATTCCTCGTCGTGGCTCACGAGGATGATCGCTCCCGGCCAGTCCACGAGCGCGTCGGCGACGGCCTGGCGTGACGGTGGATCGAGGTTGTTCGTCGGCTCGTCGAGCAGCAGCAGGTTGTTGCGCCCGACCATCAGCATGGCCAGTGCCAGCTTGGTCTTCTCGCCGCCCGACAGCGTGCCCGAGTCTTGGAACACCTTGTCGCCCGACAGGCCGAACATGCCGAGCAGCCCGCGCAGTTGCGTCTCGCCGAGATTGATCCCCTCGGGAACCGCATCGCTGATGTTGGTCAGCAGCGACTCGTTCGTGCGTAAGTTGTCGTGCTCCTGCGCGTAATAGCCGGAATGCACGTGGTAGCCGAATGTGAAGTCGCCGAGATCGGCCTCGGTCTCCCCCGCAAGGATCCGAAGGAGGCTGGTCTTGCCGGCCCCGTTGAGACCGAGCACCAGAAGGCGTTCACCGCGGCCGAGATCGAAGTCGATGTCCTCGAAGATGGTCGGCCCGCCGTAGGCCTTGCAGAGGCCTTTCGCCCGGATCACGGTTTCGCCGCACTTTGGCGGATCGGGGAAACGGACCGTCATCGTCTTGGCCGACTGGGGGCCTCGTACCCGCTGCGTCTCCAGCCGGGCAATCCGCTTCTCGACACTGTGCGCCATTGCCGCCTTCGTCGCCTTCGCGCCGAAGCGATCGACCACCGTTTGCAGACGATCGATCTCCTTGGCCTGGAGCACCGCCTTCTTTGCAAGTCGCTGCTCGTCGTCGGCCCGCGACCGCTGGTATTGGCTATACGTGCCGCGGTACTCGACGATCTCGCCAACGTCGGTTTCGGTGGCCCGATCGAGGTGCAGTACGCGGGTGATCGACTCGTCGAGCAGTTCGAGGTCGTGGCTGATCACGAGCAGCGCGCCTTTGTACTGGCGCAGGAAGCCGAGCAGCCAGGTCTTGGCATCGACGTCGAGGTGGTTCGTCGGCTCGTCGAGGCACAGCACATCGGAGCCCGCGAACAGGATGCGGGCGAGTTCGACACGGCGGCGCTCACCACCCGACAGCGTGCTGATCGGCTGGTCGAGCCTCGAGTCGGGGATGCCGAGACCCGCCGCCATCGCCCGCGCCTCGCTCTCGGATGCGTATCCGCCGGTGGTGCGGAACGCCTCCTCTGCTTCGGAGTAGCGACCGACGTTGCGTTCGTCGGGGTTCTCCTCCATCGCGATGCGGAGCTTCTCGATACGCGTGATCTCGTCGTCGATGCCCCGCCCGGACAGTACATGGGTGACGCACGAACGACCGTCGAGCGCCGAGTCGATTCTCGGATCCTGCGGGAGATAGCCGAAGCCACCCTTGCGCACGACCCTGCCCGACTTGGGCTCGTTCTCACCTCCGAGCACCTTGAACAGGCTGGTCTTGCCGGCTCCGTTACGGCCGACGATGCCCACCTTGTCGCGGGCCATGACGGTGAAGCTGGCAGAGTCGACGAGGAGTCGTCCACCCACTTCCACCGAGATCGCCTGAGCCTGGAGCACCCGTCCAGGCTAGAGGTGCCTCGTCGGATCAGCCGCCGGGTGGAGGATCGAGCGGAGCGACGGGCGGTGGCGTCGTCGGCGGGGGCGTTGTCGGGGGCGTTGTCGCAGGCTGCGTCGTCGGCGGCTGCGTTGTCGCAGTCGTGGAAGGTTGTGTCGTGGGCGCAGTCGTCGGCGCTGTCGTGGTGCCCCCAGCGGTACCGCCTCCGCCTTGAACCGTCGTGGTCGTGACGACGCCACCGGAGCCCGAGCCGGCCACCGATGTCGTGGTCGTCGGGCGCACGGTGGTGGTGGTCGTCGTGCGGGTGCCGGTCGAGCCACCGACGCTCGAGCCGCCTCCGGTGCCGCGATTGATCGCGGAGTCGTTTCGGAACACCGGCTTCAAGCAGGCGCCATCACCGATCGAAACCGGTCCGAGGGCACCGGCAACGGCCTGGGCGAGCACCTCTCGTCCCATTTCGGTCGGGTGGAGCCGATCACTACTCAACACGCCCGGCGTCTCAGCAATCCCCTGCCAGTCGATCACGGTGACGTTGTCGTACTCAGAGCCGAGCCGTCGGACGACATTGTTGACCTCGGAGTAGTTCGCCCGGTACTCGGTGACCGTGAACAGCAACGTCGGGCGAGGTGAGAGTCGCTCGAGGATCATACGCAGCTCAGCCTCGTATCTCGCCTCGTCGCCGCCGTAGTTGCTGCCGAGGAACACCACCGCGGCATTCCAGTCGTCGCCGGGTGGAGGGTCGCGGACGAGCACCTTGTCGAGCACACGGTTACCGAAGTCGATGAAACGGCTCGGCTCGGCCTCGACGGCAGCCTCCCAACCGAGTGGAACGAGCGCATCGCACATCTGCCCGCCGTACCGAGACGACGTCGACGCCATGATCGAGTCACCGATGATCAGGATCCGATTCCCGGCGACGATGTCGCCGACGAGTTCGGCGGTCGTGCCATCGTCGTTCACCGGGGGCGGCACCATCACCAGTGGTTCACGATTGGCCGGCACGGTGTCGGGCAGAACGCCGACACCGGCAATGGTCGCCACCGGTGCGCCGACCACAACGGTGGTCTCGCCGGCGTCACCTCCGGTCGCGCCGCATGCAGCCAACGTCAAAGACAGCGCAACGAGCGCAACGATCGACGGGCGGCGGAGCATTTCCCCCATTGAAGCGGGTCGCGGCCGTCGGCGGGCATCGCGGCGCGAAATCTGAGGGTTCAGGAGGCCCGAGAGCGCAGTTCGTCGCGGATTTGAATGAGGAGGTCGACCTCGCTCGGGCCGTCTTCCTCGACCGGTCCCTTCATCTTGTTGTAGGCCTTGATGATCAGGAAGCACACGAGCGCCACGATCAAGAAGTTCACGATCGCCGTGATCGCCACCCCGATCAAGATCACTGAATCACCGATCGTGATGGTGATGCCGTCGAAGTTCGGTTGGCCGAAGATCGCGGCGATGATCGGCATGATCACACCTTCGACGATCGCCTTGATCACCAGCCCGAACGCAGCGGCGAGCACGAACGCAATGGCGAGCTCGACGAGATTCCCGCGATTGACGAACTCCTTGAACTCCTGGATCCAGCTCTTCATGATCGTTCTCCTGCTCCCTGGTGGGTAACCGATGTGGTTGTCGGGCGTACCGTAGTCACTCGCCAATTCGGACGCCGAAGGCGCTCCACAGCGGTAGTTTCGCAACGTGTCGATGGGCTCGAGCTCGTGAAGGTTTCGCTCCGTCAGGAAGCTGACGAGTTCGATCTCGTCGTGATCGGGATGGGATCGGCCGGAATCCTCGCCGCCGAGGTGGCGACGCACGATCTGGGGCTCAGCGTGGCTGCTGTCGACCGCTCGCGATTCGGCGGCGACTGTCTGTGGACGGGCTGCGTACCGTCGAAGGCCCTGATTGCGAGCGCGCGCGTCGCGCAGACGGTTCGTACTGCCACCCAGTTCGGGGTGAACGTGAGCGAGCCGACGATCGATCTCGATGCCGTATGGCGGCGGATCGCAGCAGTGCAGGCCGAGATCGCCCGCACCGACGACAACCCCGACCGCTTCCGAGATCTCGGTGTCGTGGTGTTCGAGGGCGAAGCCGTGGTGACCGGCCCGCGTGAGGTCACCGTTGGCGACCGGGTACTGCGAACCCGTTTCACGCTGGTGTGCACCGGCAGTCGGCCGTTCATTCCGCCCATCGACGGGATCGCCGACATCGACGTGCTCACCAGCGAAAACTTCTTCGAGATCGAGCGGCCGCCCGAGTCGCTGATCGTGATCGGTGGCGGCCCGATGGCGTGCGAGACGTCGCAGGCGCTGCAGCGGCTCGGGGTGGCGGTGACGATGATCGAGCGTGGTCCCCGGCTGCTGCCGAAGGACTTGCCCGATCACGGCGATCTGCTTGCCGAGATCATGCGCTCCGAGGGTGTCGACATCCGGCTGGGCTCCCCGGCCGTGAAAGCCAGGAGCGGGCACAACGGCAGTGTCGACGTGTGGACGAACGCAGGCGACAAGGTGACCGCGGCGGGGATCCTCGTTGCGGCGGGCCGCACGCCCAATGCCCACTCGCTCGGCCTCGGCCAACTCGGGGTCGAGATCACCGAGCGCGGTATCACCGTCGATGAGCGCAACCGCACGATCGTGCCGACGATCTACGCCGTCGGCGATGTGACCGGGCGAGCACGGTTCACGAATGCCGCCGCCTACGACGCAGCCCTGGCAGTGCGCGACATGTTCCTGCCCGGCAGGGGCACGCCGCCGGCGCTCGTTCCGTGGTGCACGTTCACCGATCCGGAAGTTGCTCACGTCGGGTTGACCGAGGCCGAGGCCATCGAGCGCCACGGCCGACGCAAGACGACCGTCCATCGTCGTGCCATCGCCGCATCCGACCGCGCGCGGACCGACGGCGTCACGCACGGCGAGATCGTGATCGTCACGGCGAGCGGCCGCATCGTGGGGGCGCACGCGATCTGCCCCCACGCCGGCGAGGTGATCCACGAGCTGGCTCTCGCCACGCAAGCACGGCTCAAACTGTCGAAACTGGCCCAGTTGATGCACATCTACCCGACGTACTCGACCGTCACGGGCCAGATCGCCGGCGACCAGGCCATCCGCGCTGCCCGCAGGGTGCGCGCCCTCGCCAAGGCCGGCCGCCTCCTCGGCTGACAACCTCGCGAGGTGTCCGCGGGCGGTCCAACCGCCGTCGACGATCGTGAATCCCGAAATGTGCGCTGTCGTGTGCACTCAGCGCACATCTCGCCGCATTTTTCGGAGTTGGGTTTGCGGAGGTGGGTAGGTGCACGACCTCCCGGCCACCTCCCGGCCACCGCGATGTCATCTGCTCGTCATGTAACACCGCGCG
>DASQFE010000539.1:0-4949 GCA_035633295.1 Ilumatobacteraceae bacterium
GCCGCGTCGATCGCCGCGATGGTGCTCACCACCGAGTGCCTCGTTGCCGATGAGCCCGAAGACGAGCCCGCCATGGGCGGCGGCGGAGGTATGGGAGGCATGGGCGGCATGATGTGATTGCGTGACGGCTGCGCCGTCACGCAATCACATCGCCGCCGTTCCACGGCGGCCGGCCGGCTTTGCCGGCCATTCCGCTTCTTCGCCCGGGATCGACATCGAGTCGATCCCGGGCGAGGCCCGTTTTCGGGCCGACTGAACTGGCGCGTCGGGGAGTTGGTGGGGGGATACCCTCACCACATGGTTGGCACTGAACGCGTTCGGCGGCCGTTCTGGATTCATCAGGTGATCGAGTACGTCATCGGGATTGCACTCATCAGTTCCTCGGTCCAGTTGCCTGATCCGGCGGTGCCTGCGCTGCTCGGACTGCTGATCATCCTGAATGCCGCCGTTGCCAGGGGGTCGGCGGGCGCATTCCGGCTCGTCGGCCGGCGGCTGCATCGAACGCTCGATCTCGTTGTGATCGCAATCCTGACCTTCTTCGCGGTCCAGCCGTGGTGGCCACTCGACACCACGAGCCGAATGCTGATCGGGTCGATCGCGTTCATCCTGTGTTTCGTGTGGTTTTACACCGACTTCGCCGAACAGCGCAGCCCATCCGAACGTAAAGCGCAGCGCACCGCCGAACGGGTCGCACGTGGGCCAACCGACAGTGCGGAGCTCGGTCGCCGCGCTGGGCGGCTCGTCGGGGGCACGGTCAACTCTGCCAAGCGTTGGAAGGACGGCCTCAGCGAGACCGCCGTGGCTGAGAACGCCGTGACCGAGACGCGGCCACCCAACCAATGGGACCCACCGACATCTGCGCAGTAGCCGCCCGTAGGATTGCGCCATGACGTTCGAGCCGCCCGCACCCGATCTCGCGAAGATCATCGCCGCACTCGACGAGTGGGAAAAGGCGACGAATCGCCCGGCCGAGTGACCCCGCGTCGGCGCGGCGGCGATCAACGGATTCCGCGGCCCGACGTCTGGACCGAGGACCACCAGACGCCCTGGCCGTCTGGCGCAGCATGGTCGGTCGACGAGCTCGTCGGCCCGGTGCCCGAACACTCGGCGCCGCTCCTGCCGGCGTTCCCCGATGCGCGGGTGTCTGCCGTGCTCATCGTACTCGTCGAGGGCGATGAGGGTGCCGAAGTGCTCCTTACCCGTCGGTCGATGGAGATGCGTAACCATCGAGGCGAGATCAGCTTCCCGGGTGGGCGACTCGATGCCGGCGAGACGCCGATCGACGCAGCACTGCGTGAGGCCCATGAGGAGGTCGGCCTCGATCGGTCCGCACCGGTGATCGTCGGCGAACTCGGCCATCTCAACACGATCGTCAGTCGCAGCTACATCGTCCCGATCGTCTCGGTGCTCGACCGGCGCCCCGAGCTGCGGCCCCAGACCGCTGAGGTCGACCGTGTGTTCTGGACCCCCGTCAGCGAACTCACCCGGCCGGGCACCTACCGGATGGAACGTTGGGGTAGTGCTCCGCTGGATCGGCCCTTGCACTTCTTTGAACTCGACGACGAGACCGTATGGGGCGCAACAGCCCACATGCTCGTCGACCTGCTCACGTACTCCAGCCGCCGCTGAAGCTGAAGAACTGGCCGGTCTGGAACCGGTTCGTGCCGTCGAGGAGCACCGAGGTGAACGACGCCAGCTCATCCATCGTGCCGAGCTTGCGCATCGGCACCTGTGCCTCGATCGCGGCGCGACGCTCCGGATCGGTGTCGGCGCGTGACGCCTTGAGAAAGCCGGGGAAGTCCATGTAGTTCGTGCCGACGGCGTTGACCTGGACACCGGATCGGGCGTACTCCAAACCGACGGCACGGACGAGGCCATTGGCACCGGCGCGAGTGCCGCCGTAGATCGACGTGATCGGATCGGGGCGTGCGCCGGTCGCCGACGTGAACACGACGACCTGGCCGGTCTGCGCTTCGACCATCGGTGGGAGTACGGCCTGCAGGCCGTGGAAGACCATGTCGAGGTTCATGCGCTTGACGCGCTCCCACTGGTCGACGGTCATGTCGAGGAACTTGCCGACGACGATGAGGCCGGTGACGAGACATGCCGAGTCGATCCGTGCGAACCGGTCGAGCGTCTGTTCGACGAGCGACTGGTTGCCCTCGGCCGTGGCCAAGTCGACGTCGGTGACTGTGAGCACTTCTGCACCGAACGCCTCGAGCTCGGGGATCTGCTCGGCGAACGGCACTTCGACACCGACCATGGAGTCGTCGCCGCCGGCGCCCTGCAGCACGAGGTTGAACCCTCGGCCCGCCAACGACCGGGCGAGCGCAGGCCCGACATATCCGCTGGCCATGGTGATGAGTGCGACGGGACGTGAGTTGGCCATGGCGATCATCCTGTCATTCAAGCGAGGGTGGCGAGGAGGCTCCAGGCCGCCTCGACGTGGTGGCGCTCGGTGGCGCGGGCGCCGATCGAGACGCGCAGCACCGAACGTCCGTCGATTACCGTGCGTGTGAACAGCGCATCACCCGATGCGTTTGCCGCTTCGATCAGCCTTTCGGTCGCCCTGTTGCCAGCTTCGGGGTTTCCTGCTTCGGGGTCGTCGGCTCGCACGGCGATACACAAGAGGTTCAACGGGTGCGGTGCGACGATCTCGAACCGGTCGTCGTCGGCGACGTTGGCCGCGAGTTCTTGGGTGAGCAACACGTGGCGCCTGATCATCGACTGGAACGACCCGACCCCCTCACAGCGGATCGTGAACCACAGCTTGAGGGCCCGGAATCTGCGACCGAGCGGGATCTGCCAGTCGCGGTAGTCGATGACCGCGCCCGCCTCGGCCGCCTGCGAACGCAAGTACTCGGGCAGGATGCTCAGCGCACCGAGCAGCGCTGCACGGTCGGCCGTCCAGTACAGATTGCAGTCGAAGTTGACCCCCATCCACTTGTGGGGATTCGTGCAGTACGAGTCGGCGAACTCCATGCCCTCGTTGACCCACCGATACTCCGGCGCGAGTGCGGCGATGCCCGACATCGCTGCGTCGACGTGGAGCCAGATGCCCTCGCGCGCACAGATCGGGCCGAGTTCAGCCGTTGGGTCGAACGCCATCGACGAGGTCGTGCCATGGGCCGAACACACGAAGAACGGAATCAACCCGGCGGCCCGATCCGCAGCGATCATCCCGTCGAGGGCATCGGCCCGCATCGCAAACGACGCGTCGTTCGGCACGATGCGGATGCGGTCGGTGCCGACGCCGGCGATGCGCAGGCCCTTCTCGATGCTCGAGTGAGCCTGCGAGGTGGCGTAGGCGACGAGCCTGGTCGTGTCGCCGTCGGCGTTGACCGTGCCGCCGGTTGCACGCCATCGAGCCGACAGGATGGCAACGAGCGTCGCTTCGCTGGCGGTTCCCTGAATCACCCCACCACCGTTGTCGCTTCGCGAGTCGAATCGCGCGGGCAGGTCGAGCAACTCGCGCATCCAGTCGAGCATCAGCGTCTCGACTTCGGTACACGCCGGCGAGGTCACCCAGCTCATTCCCTGCACACCGAGGCCGGCCGACAGGAGCTCGCCGAGGATCGACGGGTATGACGTGTTCGACGGGAAGTAGGCAAAGAACCCCGGGTGTTGCCACTGAGTGAGGCCGGGCACGATGATCCGCTCGACATCAGCCATCACTGCATCGAACGACTCGGGCTCGGTCGGCGGATGTTCGGGGAGCTGCGAACGCACGTCACCGGGTTCGACCATCGCCGCCACCGGCCGTTGCTCGACGTCGTCGACATAATCGGCGATCCAGTCGATGAGGGCGTGGCCGTGGGTTCTGAACTCGTCGGGGGTCACGGCGTTGAGGCTATGTCGCCGTCACCACCGCGCCGATTTCGCGCCACCCCCCACCCGACGCGACCGAAGACGATCAGCAGCCCGCCGATCATGGCGATGGCGACGAGGTACTGATGCCAGCCACCGCGCTCGCGGCTCCCGCAGCCGGGGCGTTGCAGTGTGCCGACACAGGCGGTCAGGTCGGCGTTCTCGGGGAGGAACGGATTCGCCGTGTCAACGGGAACGTCGTCGGTCGACACCGGCACCGGCTGGGTGCTGCTCGCAGCGACCGTCGCGTGGTGTGGGCCGAGAGCCATCGCACCGACAACAAAGGCCACCACGATCAGGATGCGGAGCACCAGCGACGCTGATCTACGATTCACCCTCTTGAGTCAACCTCCCCATCACGACCACCACACCGTCCGGCCCACCGTGCTCGTCGTCGACTTCGGTGCCCAGTACGCCCAGCTGATCGCCCGACGGGTCCGCGAGCTGCGGGTCTACTCCGAGATCGTCCCGCATCGCATCACTGCCGAGGAGGTCGCCGCTCGGCGTCCGGCCGCGATCGTGCTGTCGGGTGGCCCCAAGAGCGTTCACGTCGACGGCGCCCCATCGCTCGATCCGGCCATCTACGACCTCGGCATCCCGATCCTCGGAATCTGCTACGGCGCGCAGCTCATCGGTCAACAGCTCGGTGGCGTGGTCGGGCGCGGGATGCAGGGGGAGTACGGCCGGGCGCGCATGACCCGAACCGGCCCGTCGTTGCTGTTGCCCGATGACGCGCCGGAGGTCCACGACGTGTGGATGAGCCACTTCGACGGCATCACCGACGCTCCCGATGGCTTCACCGTGACAGCCGGCACGCCGGGTGCGCCCGTTGCCGTGCTGGAGAACGACGAGCGACGCATCTACGGCGTCCAGTTCCACCCCGAGGTCGTCCACTCGCCCTACGGGATGGCTGTGCTCGCCCGATTCCTGCACGAGCGCGCCGGGATCGGTGCCGACTGGGAGATGTCCTCCGTCATCGACGAACAGGTGGAACTGATCCGCGAGCAGGTCGGGTCCGACCGGGTGATCTGTGGCCTGTCGGGCGGGGTCGACTCCTCGGTGGCAGCGGCCCTCGTCCACAA
>DASQFE010000540.1:0-4723 GCA_035633295.1 Ilumatobacteraceae bacterium
ATGAAGCACGTGGGCAAGGTGATCATCGTCGGCGGAGACGCGGCGACGGTCCGCAAGCTCGGCTTCACACCTGCGTCGACAATGAACGATGCGCTCGAGATCGCATCCGACACCGTGGGGCGTCACCCGACGATCACCCACATGAAGACCCCGCCGCTGATGCTCGCGGACGTGAAGTAGAGCCCGATGGTCGACCGGAACCTGCAGCGGGCCCAACGGGCTGCCGGCGTCGCCGAGAACGCAGTACGTCGCGCCGCGACGCCACTTCGCAACTTCGGGTTCCCGTACCGCACGCCGACCGTGCCCCGCGGCGTGGTGGTGCCACCCGAGGTGTCGGGGCTCGGCGCCCACTACGACACCGATTGGGCCCGGCGTCCGTTCCCGTCATCGGTGCGCAACGCGATCATCGAGGGCCCGATCCGGCTGACTGCTCGCGTCCTCGCGTCGCCGGAAATCGTCGGCACCGACCGGCTCGCCGATCTCACCTCACTCGAGGATCCGCCGCCGGTCATCTTCGCTCCGAACCATCACAGCCACCTCGACACCGGCCTCATGATCTGCTCGGTCCCGGCTGCGTGGCGCCACAAGCTCGTCGTCGCCGCTGCCGCCGACTACTTCTTCGACAAGAAGTGGAAGGCGACGCTGTCGGCGCTGTCGCTGAATGCGATCCCCATCGATCGCGAACTCACAGGCAGGAAGTCGTCCGACCTCATCAAGGGCCTCGTCGACGACGGCTACAGCCTCGTGATCTACCCGGAGGGCGGGCGCTCACCCGACGGCTGGGGCCAGGACTTCAAGGGCGGGGCCGCCTACCTGTCGGCCCGCACCGGCGCACCGGTCGTGCCCGTGTTCATCGACGGCACCGGCGCCATCTTCGGCAAGGGCATGAGGCGTCCCAAGCCCGGGCGCACCAAGGTGGTCTTCGGTGCTCCGCTGCGCTCCGAGGAAGGCGAATCGACTCGCCGGTTCAGTGCCCGCATCGAGGCAGCCGTCACCATGCTCGGCGACGAGGCCATCACCGACTTCTGGACTGCCCGCCAGCGTGCCGCCGCCGGCACCAACCCGCCGCTGACGGGACCCGAACACATGGGATGGCGTCGCGACTGGGCGCTGGCCGAGCGCCGCAAGCTCGGCACCGCCGGGCTCCGACGACGCCAGCAGCGTCGCTGGCCCGACCTGGGCTGATCGTTGCGGCTGATCGTTGCGCTGATCGTTGCGCCGCACGATGCTGGTGTCCGGCGAACCCAGGCCACCGGTGTTCGGGTCTCAACTCGTGATGCGGCCTGTTTCGTACGCCCAGATGGCGATCTCGACGCGATTCCTGACGCCGAGCTTCGTCATGAGGCTCGCGAGGTGGGTCTTGACCGTGCTGAGGCTGATGTACAACTCATCCGCGATCTCCACATTGGTGCGGCCACGGGCAACCGTGAGCACGACTTCCTCTTCTCGGTTGGTCAGGGGTTCGATGGGCTGGGTCGGCGGCGTTGCGTTGCGCGGGCCGGAGAAGGCAGCGAGCAGTCGGACGGTCACGCTGGGGGCGATGAGTGCATCACCCCGGGCGGCGGCATGGATGGCCTGTGTCAGGAGCTCGGGCCCCGCGTCCTTCAGGAGGAACCCGCGTGCGCCGGCTTTGAGTGCGCCGTGCACGTACTCGTCGAGATCGAAGGTCGTGATCACGACGATCGCCGGTGGATCGTCGTCGGCAACGAGTTGGCGAGTTGCCTCGATGCCATCGATGTTGGGCATGCGGATGTCGAACAGACACACGTCGGGCCGAAGTTGACGGGCGAGAGTCACCGCCTCGCGTCCGTCGGCCGCCTCACCGACAACCTCGATATCAGGTTGCGCGTCGAGGATCATCCTCAACCCGGTGCGGACGAGTTCCTGATCATCGGCGACGACAACTCGGATGGTCATGAGCTGCCGGCGCGTTTGGGCAGGACCGCTCGCACGGTCCAACCTCGGTCGGCATCACGATCCGGACCGGCATCGAGGGTGCCGCCGAGCAAGGCCGCTCGTTCGGTCATGCCGATCAGCCCGTAACCCGATGCGATGCGCTGACCGGGTGCGGCGTCGCCGTCGTCGCGAACGGTGAGCTGTACGCAGTCATCCCCGCTGTCGACCGTGACTCGGATGTGGGTGGCATGGCGGGCGTGGCGAATCGCATTCGTGATCGATTCCTGAGCGAGTCGGTACAGCGCGGCATCGATCGATGGCCGGAGCCGGTCGAGGTCGCCCACGAGCTCGACGTCGACATGCGGTTGATCCCCCGGACTGTTGGCGAGGTGGACGATGTCGGACGCGCCGCGCAACGGAGAATACTCGGGCTCCCCGTTTCGGCGAAGGGTCCCGACCATCGAGCGCATCTCCTCGAGGGTCCGCGACGCCTCCTCCTCGATGACGGCGAGGGCATCGAGAGCAGCATTGGGACTGGACGCCGCAAGCACTCGCCCAGCCTGAGCGTGGATCGCAATGGCCGACACGTGGTGGGCGACGGTGTCATGGAGTTCGCGTGCCAGCTGCTCGCGCTCTCGGAGCTTGACCTGCTCCATGCCCCGCCGGCGAGCGTTGTCCTGGTAGCGAACTGCGGCGCCGATCGCAGCGGCGAGCAACACGACGAGACCGCCACCGACCAGGTCGCTCGCGGGAACCGGATCAAAGGCGCTGAGCACGACCGGGATGAACACCACGGACATGCCGATCACGACCTCACGTCCAGCCCCCCAGCGCACGAGCGAGTACGGGAGCAGGAGCAGGAACACGGCGGTGCCAAGTCCCTCCCAGTACACGTCGGCGACGAGTGATGCGATGTCGACGACCGCCACCGTGGCGAACGCCACCGTGACGGCGGCGAGCGGGTGCGTCCTTCGCCACAGCAGCGTGGAGATGAGCGCGAGGGTGACAACGATCGAGACCCCACGCCAAACCAGGTCGTCGCGCACGATCGCCTCGACCACTACCAACGGCACCAGCAGACCGACGAGCACCCAGTCATGCCACCCTCGCGCCGGCGGATCGGGTGCGCGTGGTTCAGCCCACAGAGTTGCCACCGCTTGTCGCATCACTGCACGAAGCGTAAAGGAACCTGCCCAGCCGATGGCTCAGCCGAAAGGACGAGTTGCGCTTCGTTCGTTTGGCCGATCGCGAATGGCCGGGTGCCCGATGAGATCCCGGACGTGAATGTGGACGATGGCTGCATGACTGCAACGACGACGGCACGACCCCACACACCCAGCGAAACCGGCAGCGGCGCCGGCAGCGGCTCCCCCCGCGAGGGACTCGAGCCGCGCGGCACCGTGCTCGCTCGACTGGGCGGATGGTGCTTCGACCATCGTAAGAGGGCGATCGGCCTCTGGCTCGTCGCGCTCGCCGTCATCCTCGGTGCGGCCGGCGTCGTCGGCTCGCAGTTCGGCGCAGGCTCCGCCGTGCCGGATTCCGACAGCGCCCGCGGCTTTGCCGTGCTGCAGCAGTACTTCCCGGAGCTGGGCACCGGCGGCCAGTCCGGAACGATCGTGTTCCGTGCCCGCCAAGGCGTCGACGACCCCGCCGTTCGGGCTGCGATGACCGAACTCTTCGCGCTCGTCGACGCCGGGTTCCCCGACACCGATGGCGTTCCGGAACACCCGGGGGCAACCGTCGTGTCCCCCTACTCCGAGCGGGGTCGGGATCAGATCGCCCGCACGGGGCCGCTCGCCGGAACGGTCGGGTACGCCCAGGTCAACCTGTCCGCCGACGTCGACGACACCGAATCCGGGCTGATCGGAGATGCAATCCGTGCGAATGCCCCGTCGATCGACGGCCTGGAGGTTCTGCCCGGCGGACAGTACCTCGCCACGGTCGACCCGCCGTCGAGCGAGCTGATCGGTCTCGCGTTTGCAATGGTCGTGCTGATCCTCGCCTTCGGTTCCGTGCTGGCGATGGGTTTGCCCATCGCCGTCGCGATCGGCGGCGTCGTCGCGGGGATCGGGATCACGGCCGTGCTGAGCACCCTCATCACGGTCCCGGTCGACACCGTCCTGTTGGGGATGATGATCGGGCTGGGCGTCGGAATCGACTATGCCCTGTTCATCGTCACCCGGTTCCGCGAAGGCATCCACGCCGGACTCACGCCGCGTGCGGCAACGGTGACCGCCATGGGCTCAGCCGGGAGGTCGGTGGTCCTGGCCGGCCTGACGGTGATGATCTCGATGCTCGGCTTGCTCCTGGTCGGGATCGATTGGATCGGCGGCATGGGCATCGGCGTCTCCGCCACAGTGCTCGCCACGATGATCACGTCGATCACGTTGCTGCCGGCGCTGCTCGGGTTCGCTCAGGAGCGAGTGGAGGTCACCCGCTGGCGCGGTGTCATCGCGGCCGGCTTCGCCGCACTCGCGCTCCTGGGACTCGGCCTCGGCCTCCCTGCGCTCGCTGCGATCGCTGGTGTACTGGCCGCGCTCACGATCCTCGCCAGCATCGCCGTCCGCCCCCTGCGCCGTCAGGTTCCGCACCGCACTGCCAAGCCTGCGGACCTGACACGCGCCTATCGATGGAGTCGCACGATCCAGCGCCGACCATGGCCGTGGTTGATCGGGGCGACCGTGATCCTGCTCGCGCTCGCGACCCCAGCGTCGAACATGCGACTCGGCTGGGCCGACGAAGGGAACTTCCCCGAGGACACCCCAACGCGCCAGGCCTACGACCTGCTCGCTCGAGGCTTCGGCGACGGCTTCAACGGCCCGTTCGT
>DASQFE010000541.1:0-8943 GCA_035633295.1 Ilumatobacteraceae bacterium
GATCGTGTCGGTGGAACCACCGACGGCAACGATCGAGCCGGCGATCGTCGGTGGCGATTCCTTCTTCGAGTTGACCGTGGCGCCCGGCACCGAGGTGTTCGTCGTCGGCTATCAGGGTGAAGACACGATCTGGTTCCTGACCGATGGCACCGTGTGGGAGAACCAGAACTCACCGAGCACCTACCTCAACGCCGACCGGCTCGGAGGTGGCGGCATCCCCGACACTGCCACGAAGGACGCCGAACCCGATTGGCGACAGGTCGCCGCCGACGGGAACTACTCGTGTCACGACCATCGCGCCCACTGGATGCAACAGGCACGGCCGTTCGGGCTGGGGCCGGGCGATCAGATCCTCGAGTCGGTGATTCCGCTCGTGGTGGATGGCACCGACGTCGAGATCACTGTGATCAGTACCTGGCAGCCCGCTCCGTCGCCGTTGCCGGCCATCGCCGGAGTTGCCCTCGGCGCCGGCCTGGGGGTCGCCGCGTGGTTCCTGCACCGTGCGCGTCGGTCTGGGGCTGCCCTTGCTCTGACCCTGCTGGTCTCGGTACTCGCGCTGATCGTTGGTGCGTGGCAGTTCTTGTCGCTGCCTCCCGAGACCGGCCCGAAGCTGGTGTGGTGGGTGTTGCCGATGGTGGCGGTGTTCTCCGCCGCGTTCGGGACGCTCGCCGCGAAACGCTCGATGACGTTCGTGGCCGATGCGGCGATGTTGCTCGTCGGCGTCGAACTCGCGATTTGGGGGTTTGTCAAGCGCGACGGACTCAGCGCCGCGATCATCCCGACCGACGCGCCAGCAGCCCTTGACCGGTTCGTCACTGCGATGGCCCTGAGTAGCGGCGTGCTGTTTGCCGGCCTCGCGCTCTGGTGGCTCTTCCGCCCGTCACACGGTGCCGGGTCAAACGTGACGTCGGCTACGTCGACGCCGTCAGCGATTCCAGGGAGCTGACGGGCTCACCGCGCCCGCCCCACCCGTGAGCACCTCGCATCCGTCGTCGGTCACGAGGATCGTGTGTTCGAACTGCGCCGTGCGCTTGGCGTCGCTGGTCACGGCGGTCCAGTCGTCGTCCCAGATCTTGTAGTTGACCGTTCCCAGCGTGATCATCGGCTCGATCGTGAACGTCATGCCCGGTCGCATGATCGTGGCGGCGCGCGAATCGTAGTAGTGCAGTACCTGGATGTCGGTGTGGAACTGCTCGCCGATGCCGTGGCCCACGAACGCCTTCACCACGCCGTAGCGGTACTTCTTCGCGTGGTCTTCGATCGCACGGCCGATGTCGCTGATCGGTCGCCCCGGCCTGACCGCTTCGATTCCGTACCAGGTGCATTCCTCGGTGACCTGCACGAGCTGGCGGCTCTCGGGGTCGACGTCGCCGACCAGGAATGTGGCGTTGGTGTCGCCGTGGACTCCGCCGATGTAGCCGGTGACATCGATGTTGCAGATGTCGCCGTCGTTGAGCACCGTCGTGTCGGGGATGCCGTGGCAGATGACCTCGTTGATCGAGGTGCAGCACGCCTTCGGGTAGCCGTGGTAGTTGATGGTGGAGGGGTACGCGCCCCGCTCGACGAACAGGTTGTGGACGGCGATGTCGATTTCCTCGGTGGTGACGCCGGGAACGACCATGTCGCCGGCAAGGCGCAGCACCTCGGCGGCGACGATGCCCGCATGGCGCATCCGCTCGATGATCTCGGGCGACTTGATCCGTGGCTCATCCCACGGTTCCACCTCGCCGGTGTCGGCATACGACGGCCGGTCGATGTCGGCGGGGACCTCGCGCATCGGCGACACGATGCCCGGCAGCACGCGACCCTCGGACTTCTTGTGGCAGCGTTTGTACTTGCGTCCGCTCCCGCACCAACACGACTCGTTGGCCTTCGGCAAGGTGGAGGGAACGATCGCCGTCACGGACATCTTGCTCAGGATACGGGGTGTCCGGGTCGGTGACGAGTGGTGCGCACGTTCGTGTGTCCTCCTCCGGGCGCGCCTAGCCTGTCGGACGTGTCCCAGAAAGAGGTGCTGGCCCCGAGCGTCACATCGCCGCTGTTGGCCCTCGCATCGATGGATGCCGACCGTCGACGGATCGAGTCGGCGATGCACGATGCTGTGGCCACCCCGGACTCGTACCTCAACGAGATCGCGTCGCACCTGATCGTTGCGGGCGGCAAGCGATTGCGGCCCGTGCTCGCTGTTGCCGGCGCCCAGGTACTCGGCGATGCGGCCTCGCATGACGTGGTGCGCGGTGGTGTGGCCTGCGAACTCGTCCACCTCGGTTCGCTGTATCACGACGACGTGATGGACGAGGCCGAAACCCGACGCGGCGTCGAAACGGTCAACGCGAAATGGGGCAACCTGCAAGCGATCCTCGCCGGCGACTTCCTGTTGTCTCGGGCGTCGGAGATTGCGGCGTCGCTCGGCACCGAGGTCGCCGGACTGCTGGCGCGCACCATCGGCTGGCTGTGTGAGGGCCAGATCGAGGAGTTGCGTCACACGTACGACATCAGTCGCACCGAGGCGAGTTATCTCGCATCGATCCATGGAAAGACGGCGTCGCTGTACGGCACCGCGGCACGGATCGGCGCAATCGCCGCCGGTCACGATCGCCCGTTGATCGACGCGCTCACCGAGTACGGCAACAGCTTCGGCATGGTGTTCCAGATCGTCGACGACATCTTGGACATCACAGCCACCGACGAGCAGCTCGGCAAGCCGGCCGGCCACGACATTGTTGAAGGTGTCTACACGCTGCCGGTGTTGCGCACCCTGGCGCTCGGCACTTCCTCATCGGATGAACTCGCCGACCTGCTCGGCTCGCCGCTCGACGCGGCGGCCCAGGACAAGGCGCTGGCGATCCTGCGCTCGAACGATGGTCTGGCATCGTCGATCGAGACGGCGCAGGACTACGTCGACCGCGCCGTCGCAGCATGCGACGACTTTGCCGACTCACCCGCAGCTGATGCGCTTCGGGCGGCACCCGGCGCGCTGATTGCGTCGGTGTCGGTCGCCGTCTGACCGTTACCAGTTGGGGGCGAACTTCGAGATCGCATTGGCGATTGCGTAGGCGCGTTCGGCGCCGCCCGTTCGCTGATCGCGCAGTTCGTTTGCCGCGATCCGCAGGACAGCGCCCATCGCACGATCGCTGTGCAGACCGAGTCGAAGGGCCGGACGCAACACGACGGGACGTCCGAGCAGGCGCGCGCTCAACCGACCGACCTTGTGAAACTGGCCAACCGCGTCGTTGAGCATCGTCGGGTATCGCTGGAGGGTGGTCGAGTTGCCGGTGGTGAGCGCCTCGTCGAGCACTTCGGAGGCGAGGCGACCGCTCATCAGCGCAGCATCCACTCCGTCGCCGTTGAACGGGTTGGCCACGCCGGCAGCGTCTCCGGCCACGAGGAACGTCGGCCCCATCTTCGGGCCGACCGACCCACCGAGCGGAATCCTGAACCTGGTCGGCGCCTTCAGCTTCGCCGAGGGGTCGATCTCCCATCGCTCGGCGATGCGATGAGCGAAGGCATCGAGCAGCTTCAACGCGTTCACCCCCCGCACGTCGCGATAGGACGACAGTACGGCCACGCCGACGTTGAGTGTCCCATCGCCGAGGGGGATCACCCATCCGTAGCCCGCGATGGGGTTACCGGCGGCGTCAGGAAGCCCGAACGTCGACTCGATCCACGACTCCGAGCTGCGAGCGCTCGCGAAGTAGGTACGCGTGGCGATGCCGTAGGGCCAGTTGCGATGCCGGGTGGTGCCGAGCGCGCGTCCGAAGCTGCTGTTGGCACCGTCGGCCACGACGACGAATCGTGAGCGTATGGAGTCGAGCTTCGGGATGTCATCGGCGAGGTCATCGGCGAGGTCGGCGTCGGCGGTGAGTGTGGCGCCGCGCACGAATCCTCGCTCGACGATCGGCCCGGTCGCCTCGTGGCCCATGACGACGTGCGCTCCGGCTGCGCCGGCATGGCGTCGAAGCTCGGTGTCGAGCACGTCGCGTCGCAACGCAACTGCGTGGGCGGGAAGGTCGGCATGCTCGGGCCACGGCACCATCAACTCGCGCCGGCCGTGCACCATGCGCACGCCGTTGAGCCGGTGCCCATCGAGTTGGAGCGGGTCGACATCGAGCAGCGCCAACTCGCGCAGCGCCCGCGGCGTCAACGCGTCGCCGCACGCCTTGTGACGAGGGACGGGACGCTTCTCGACGACGGTGACATCGTGGCCCGCCCGGGCCAACCAGTATCCGACGGATGCTCCGGCGGGGCCACCGCCCACGACGAGGACGTCGGTGTCGAGCAGGATCCGCTCAGCCCGCGGGCGAGCCGGCGACGGCCTCGGGCCCGACGGGAATGATCTCGACGTCGCCGATCGGTTCGGCCTCGGGGCTGGTGTAGTCGTACTCGCCGGTCTCGACCGCATCGAAGATGGGAGCATCGGGAGCACACCACGCCTCGAACTCGGCGGCCCATTCCTCGCTGGTGGGGTCAGCCCCACCGAGCGTGTAGCGCTCGTGACAGACCACGCCGATGATCTCGTACTCGGTCAGCTGTGAACCGAAGGCCGGCATCACGCCACGTTCGCCGGTGATGTGCGGGCCACCCGGCCGGTCAGGGTTGCCGTAGATGTCGATACCGGCGGCGTTGAAGCCCTCGGTGCCGTAGTACACGTATCTGATCTGATCTTCGATGTGCGGGAAGGTCTGCAGCACTGCCTGGCCTTCGAACGGATACCCGACCCCGCCACCGCCGGCCGCGCCGTGGCAGCTCGCGCAACTGCTGTAGACCTCGGCGCCGATGCCGAGTGGACCCTCGACGACCACGGGCGGCGCCGTGACGGCGCGCACGTACATGAACCCCCAGATCGGCATCAGACTGAGGGTGGCCATGGCCCAGTACGGGATCTTCTTGCGTTGCTTGGCAGCCGTGACGTACGCGGGTTCGGGCGCCGGTGGCGGGGGAGCTGCGGGCGCAGGTGCCGCAGTACGCGGCGCGGGGCCGGTGGCGGCAGGAACAGCAGCCGCAGCCGTGCCAGAACTTGTCGTGGTCGCCGGCGCAGAACTTGCTGTTGTCGCCGGGGTGGTCGATGGTGCGCCGTCGACTGTCGCCGCTTCGTCGCCCTGGCCGACAGCGGAACGCCGCTCGCGCGACCGCTTGAGGAGATGTTCGGGTATCTCGGTCACGGCACGAATGATAGATGGATCGCGCCCGGATCCGGGAATCAGTCGCGAGGAACGACCAATCGTCACACGGGAACTAACGCACAACCATGCGCAGTGGTCACACTTGGGTGCCAAACTTCGTATCTCGCACATCGACGACTACAGTTCGTGAGCAATTCCCGAGTGCTGCTGCATCTCGGGGATCGACCTCCATGAAGACCCCGCACACCCCGCACACCATGTCAGGAACACATCGCACATGATCGGAATCGCCGTACTCGAATGGCCCCTGATGAATCAGGCGTTCCTCGTGTCCTTCTTCGCGACGTTGGCACTGTCGCTGGCGATCATTGTCTATGGCAAGCGTCGCTCGGTCGACCGGCCGCTCCTGTGGGGTGAGGCGCTGCTCGGGTCCGTCTACATCTTCGCCGTGCTCTTCTTGGCGTTCGGCGTGGTGCCGCACCAGTTCATCGACCACGCCGACAAAGACCTCGGCTGGTCACGTGACAAGCTGATCTTCGGCCCCGGCGACATCCTCAAGCCTGAGTCGGCAGGCGGCTGGAACCCGATCACCCTGCAGTACCAGGCTGTCCGCGACATCGTCGTGGTGATCTTGCACCTCATCTTCATCGGGTTGTACCTGTACATCGCCATCTGGTGGCAAAAGCGCGGCGTCGTCAAGCCGAAGGAGCTTGCCGTCTCCACCTACGGTCGCCCGTTGGTGAGGAAGACCTGACCGATGGCACGCACCGACGCCAACCCCCCGATGATGCCGTTCACCGACGCATACACGTTGGTCGAGGTCGACGCGGACTACCTGTCCAAGGCCGTCAAGCCGAAGCAGTTCATTCACATCGACCAGTCCGAGTGCATTGCGTGTGAGGGCTGTGTCGACATCTGCCCGTGGAAGTGCATCCACATGGTGTCAGTCGATGCCGTGGTCGAGGCCGATGGCACCGAGCAGCCCGGTACCGATCCGTCCGATGCCTTCATGTTCACCATCGACGACGACATCTGCACGCGCTGTGCCCTGTGCGTCGACCGCTGTCCCACTGGCGTCATCATTCTCGGCAAGGTGGGCACCGCCACCGCCGCCGGCAACTCCCACGTCCGCACCAACAACCATGGCTACGGCTATGGCATGAGGCTCTGAGAGAGACCATGGCAAAGATCATCGACGACAAACCCCGCCCGACTGCGAAGGACCGTGTGAACTCCACGGTCGGCGCGGTGCAGGGCAGCCAGGCATGGAGCTCGATCTTCCGGCCGGGTTCGATCTTCCGTAAGGGTTACACCGACAGCCCGCGCAACCGCAGCTACGTCATCATGAACTCGGTGCTCTACCACCTGCACCCGGTGAAGGTGAAGCGCCACGCCGTGAAGGTCAGCTACACGCTGTGCCTCGGCGGGCTCAGCTTCTTCCTGTTCATCCTGCTGACGGTCACCGGCATCTTCCTGATGTTCTTCTACCGGCCCGAGTCAACTGCGGCGTGGAACGACATCCAGAACCTGCAGACCTCGGTCACGTTCGGATTCCTGGTTCGCAACATGCACCGATGGGGTGCTCACCTCATGGTGCTTGCGGTGTTCTTGCACATGGCTCGCGTCTTCTATCACGGCGCCTACAAGGCGCCTCGCGAGTTCAACTGGGTGATCGGCGTGATCCTGCTGACCCTCACGTTGCTGCTGTCGTTCACCGGCTATCTGCTGCCGTGGGATCAGTTGGCGCTGTGGGCCGTCACCGTTGGTACCAACATGATGGGCTATACGCCGGTGTTCGGCCAGGAGGTCAGGTTCGTCTTGCTGGGCGGTGCCGAAATCGGCTCTGAGACCCTGCTGCGATGGTATGTGTTGCACGTGCTGTTCCTGCCGTTCGTGATCGTGATCTTCATGGCGATCCACTTCTGGCGAGTCCGCAAGGACGGCGGAATTTCGGGACCCCTGTGACTTGTGGAGCGTTGACGTGAATTCGACTGTTGACTGGAAGATGAGGTGAACGATGACTGAGATCCCAGAGCATCTCCTCAAGCGGGCAGCTGCCGCGCGCGACAAATCGGCTGAGGCTGCACCCGCTGCCGAGGTCGTGGCCGATGCGCCCGTCGAGGCTGCAGCCCCGTCGGATTCGCGTATCCCCGACCATCTGCTGCAGCGCAGCAAGGCGGCCAAGGCATCCAAGGCCGGCGGCGAGACCGAGGCGCCCACTTCGGGCGGTTCTGTTGCTGTTGCCGAGAAGATCGGTGCCGTCGTCGCTGCGGCACCAGTCGGTGCCGGCGTGCCGGTGGGCGCGGGCCCGGGTGGGCACACCCAGCGCCTTCTGACCGTCGTCAAGTCGGGATCGATCCAAGACGTCAAGGCCGTCCCGGTCGACAAGGTCCATACCTGGCCGCACCTGCTCGCCGCCGAGTTCGTTGCGGCGCTGGCGTGCACGGCGTTCGTCTTCATCTTCTCGGTGTTCGTGAACGCGCCGTTGCTCCAGTTGGCGAACACGAATCTCACGCCAAACCCGTCGAAGGCTCCGTGGTACTTCCTCGGCCTCCAGGAGCTGCTCACGACGTTCCACCCGATGGTGGCGGGCGTGACCCTCCCCGGTGTCGGCCTCATTGCACTCATCCTTGCGCCGTATCTGGACCGTAATCCTTCCAACAAGCCCGAGGACCGCAAGTTCATGTACGGCCTGCAAACCGTGCACCTCATGTTCTGGGCGGTCCTCGTGATCATCGGATCGTTCTTCCGTGGGCCTGGCTTCAACTTCGTCCTGCCCTGGGTCGAAGGTCTGTTCTTCGAGTTGTGACATTGCGAAAGGAAATCCCCCAGTCATGAGTACTGCAGCAGTGATCGCCATCGCCATCGGCGTGGTCGTGGTTCTCGGCGCCATCTCCTTCTTCACCCTGGCGCGTCGTAGCGACGTCCGCGGCGCCGGCGCGCTGTCCGGTGAGACCGTGCAACGAGATCGTGCGGCTCGCAAGCAGACCGATCCGATCGTCGATGCGCCAACGGCGGCTTCGGTCGAGGCAGCCGGTTTGGCCTCGCGAAGCACCGAAGTCGAGCTGCGCCCGCAGGCCGAACTCGTCGAGTGGACGCCACCCGATCCCGAGATGATCGGCGTCACACGACGTCAGTTCTTCAACCGGGCGACGGTGTCGCTCATGGGCATCGGCATCGGAGCCTTCGCCGCGGCTGCATTCGTTGCGTTCCTCTGGCCGAGCGGCACCGGTGGCTTCGGCGGCGACGTCGCCATCGGCAAGATCGACACCGTCAAGGCGGGCATCAAGCAGGCCAACGGCTTCTACTACGTGCCCGAGGCGCGTTCGTGGGTCACCGCGTATCCGCCCGAAGCACTGCCGCTCGCCGAAACCCTGTACCCCGAGTCGTTGCTCGTGTCCATGCGGCAGGGGTTGAGCGTCTTGAGCCAGAAGTGCCCGCACCTCGGCTGTCGTATTCCCGAGTGCGGCACCAGCCAGTGGTTCGAATGCCAGTGTCACGGCTCGCAGTACAACCGCAACGGTGAGAAGAAGGCCGGCCCTGCCCCGCGCGGCATGGATGCATACCCGGCGACGATCTCAGCGTCTGGCGTGGTCTCGATCAACACCGGCCAACTCGTGCCCGGTCGCCCCATCGGCACGAACACGACCGGTCAGGAAGCCGAAGGCCCGCACTGCACCGCCGGTGAGCACTGATGGCACTCGTCGCGCTCACGACCACGACGATCGGCATCATCGGCCTCGTCGTCATCATTGGCGGCTGGGTCGTCTACGGCCTGTTCAACGTCGCTGCGGGCCGCAAGGAAGTCGGCTCGGAGATC
>DASQFE010000542.1:0-10240 GCA_035633295.1 Ilumatobacteraceae bacterium
TGGCCAACTCGATCCTGATCAAGGTCAACCAGATCGGCTCGCTCACCGAAACGCTCGACACGGTCGAACTGGCAACCCGACACGCCTACACCTCGGTGATGAGCCACCGTTCGGGTGAAACCGAGGATGCAACGATCGCCGACCTCGCCGTTGCCACCAACTGTGGCCAGATCAAGACCGGCGCCCCCGCCCGCAGCGACCGTGTCGCCAAGTACAACCAACTCCTGCGCATCGAGGCCCAACTCGGCGAAAGCGCCGAGTACCGAGGCCGCGCCGCCCTCGCCCCGCTCTGAATGGCGGGCCCGTCGTCCGCTTCGCTTCTTCCTCGCGCCGCGTCCGCCTCGTCGCTGGCGCTTCCCTCGGCGGCTGACCAGACAATCCACGACTCACCGGGTGAGTCTCGCGGCGAGACGCTCACAGAGCCGTGACAGCGAACGGGTGGCGCCGGGGCCACACCGAGGACCGTCCGAAGGACGCAGCCTCGGGGTGGCGCCGGTGACAGGACCCGTGAGCGGTGCCACAGCAGAGCAACCGAGAGCTGCGAGACTGACCCGGTGAGTCGCTCGCGCACCACCTCGATTCCGAGGCCGAAGGACCAGCCGAAGGCAGCTGATGCCGGCCGGTCGCGTCTCGGCGACTTCACTCGCCCGATCCCAACCGACAAGCGCATCCTTCGACGACCGCGCTGGGTGCTCTCCGGCGGCCTGTTCGTGCTCTTCATCGGCGCCACCATCGTCGCTGCGCTGTTCATTCTGCCGGTTCAGACCTGGATGGACCAGGACGACGACCTCACCCAACGTCAGGCCGAACTCGACGAGCTCGAGCGGGTCAACGGCCAACTGGCCGGCGAGGTCGACCGCCTCCAGACCGACGATGGCATCCGCGAAGCCGCCCGGGAAGAAATCGGCTTCGTCGACGCCGGCGACCGCCGCACCACGATCCTGCCGTTGCCTGCGCTCCCATCCGAACTGCCGCCTGGGTGGCCGTACAACGTCGTCACCGGCATCCTGGCCGCGCGCACGGCTGGGCCCGCACCCGTGACTGCCGACTAGGTTCAGATCGACGCAGCCCGAACGGGGCGCACATGGGGTTCAAGGAGCACACGTGGCCGGCAGCATTCTCGGAACCAGGGTCCAGCGCAAGGAGGACCCCAAGTTCCTCACCACCGGCGGGGTGTACGTCGACGATCTCAACGAGGAGCTCCTCGCCGGAGCGCTGCACGTCGTCTACGCCCGCTCGGCGGTCGCCCACGGCACCATCTTGTCGATCGACATCGACGGGGCGAAGAGCATGCCCGGCGTCGTCGGCGTGTTCACCGCCGAATCGCTCGGCCTCGAGCCCGTCCCATCGACGTACAACCCGATCGTTGCCCGCACGCTGCTCGCCAGCGACAAGGTCCGCTATGTCGGCGAACCGGTTGCGGCCATCGTCGCCGAAACCGCGGCACAGGCCACCGATGCCGCAGAGATGGTCTTCGTCGACGTCGACTTCCTCCCCACACTGATCGACATCGAAGCCGCTGCCGCCTCCGAAACCCTGATCTTCGAGGCCGCCGGCTCGAACGTGGTCTTCGACACCGCCGCACTCGGCATGCCCGAGAACACCGCCACCGACGACTACTTCGCCGACTGTGAAGTCGTCGTCACCGGCCGATTCCTCAACCAGCGCGTCGCCCCGTGCCCGCTCGAAGTGCGCGGCTCAGCCGCCACGTGGGTCGATGGACGCCTCTACCAGTGGCTCTCGACCCAACATGCGCAAGGCACCAAGGCATCCTTCGCCGCTGCCAACGGCATCGAGGGCGACCAGGTCCGCGTGATCACGCCCGATGTCGGAGGGGCTTTCGGTGCCAAGATCGGCACCTACGGCGAGGAGCTCATGCTCGGACCGATCTCGAAGGCGCTCGGACGTCCTGTGCGGTGGCGCGAGACCCGCAGCGAGTCGATGATGGGCCTGGGTCACGGCCGCGCCCAGCTGCAATTCGTCACGATCGGTGGCACCCGCGAGGGCAAGGTCACGCACTACCAGCTGCACCTCTTGCAGGATGCGGGCGCGTTTGCCGACATCGGCGGCGTTCTCGCATTCGCCATGACCCGGCCGATGGCATCAGCCGTGTACGACATCGCCAACGTCGAGTGCCGCGCCCTCACCGTCATCACGAACACCACCCCGACCGTGCCCTACCGCGGCGCCGGACGACCCGAGGCGACCGCCGCCGTCGAACGGGCGATGGACCTCTTCGCACTCGAGATCGGAAAGGATCCGGCTGAGGTTCGCCGCATGAACCTGATCCCGAAGTTCCTCGAACCGCACGCCACACCGATCGGCCATGTCTACGACGTCGGCGACTTCGAGGGTGCGCTCGACAAGGCACTCGAAGCAGCCGACTACACCGAGCTGCGCGCCGAGCAGGCCCGCCGACGCGAGGCCGGCGACGACAAGCAGCTCGGTATCGGCGTCAGCGTCTACGTCGAGATCACCGGCGGCGTCGACCCGATGGGCGAAGCCGCCAAGATCGAGGTGCAGGACGACGGATCAGCGCTCGTCTACACCGGTACGTCACCACACGGGCAGGGCCACGACACGTCGTGGTCGATGATCGCCAGCGATCAGACCGGCATCCCGATGGACAAGATCACGCTCATCTGGGGCGACACCGACCTCGTGCCCGAAGGCGGCGGCACGATGGGCTCGCGTTCGCTGCAGGTCGGCGGCTCGGCTGTCAACAAAGCGTCGATCGAACTCGTCGAGAAGGCCCAGAAGCTTGCCGCATCGCTGCTCGAAGCCGACGAGGCCGACATCATGCTCGACAAGGACAACGGGGCCTTCCACGTTGCGGGCACACCTGCGGTGTCGAAGACGTGGGCCGACCTCGCTGTTGCGGCCAAGGGCCAGGGCGAGGATCTCACGATCGACACCCGATTCGATGCGGGGCAGGCAACGTTCCCGTTCGGGGCGCACGTCGCAGTGGTCGAGGTCGACACCGGCACGGGCCAGGTGAAACACCTGCGCCAAATCGCCTGCGACGACGCCGGCCGGGTGGTGAACCCGATGCTGCTCGACGGCCAGATCCACGGCGGCATCGCCCAGGGCAGCGCGCAGGCGCTGCTCGAAGAGGTGCGCTACGACGAGGACGGCAACCCGATCACGTCGAACCTCGCCGACTACGGCATGATCTCGGCTGCCGAGCTGCCGAGCTTCGAGGTGATCCACATGGAGACCCCGACGTTCGTCAACCCGCTCGGTGCAAAGGGCATCGGCGAGTCCGGCACCATTGGTTCCACGCCGGCCGTGCAGTCTGCAGTGGTCGACGCCCTGAGCCATCTCGGTGTCCGCCACATCGACATGCCCGCCACCGCCGAAAAAGTCTGGCGCGCCATCCAAGACGCAACGTCCTGACCGGTAGCCGCAATCGCCCCGCACCGGTGTCCGACACCGAAGGTGTCTGACACAAGCCAGTGCGAACCCGCAATGAGAAGGAGCATGATGACCGAACTCATCGATACTGACATCACCGAGGCGGAACCCCACCCCCGCGCGAAGTTCACGAGCTTCGAGGAGTCGACGGCCGAGGATTGGGCGATCATCGCGCCGCAGCTGGAGATCACGCAGTCGTTCGTCGCCGATCGTGTCATCGGCCTGATGCGCGACCTGGAGTTCGATCACGGTGGGTTCCCGGTCAACCGGCTGGAGCACAGCCTGCAGACCGCAACGCGAGCCGAGCGTGACGGCCGCGACGACGAATACGTGCTGTGTGCGCTGCTGCACGACATCGGCGACACGTTGAGCCCATACAGCCACCCCGACATCGCGGCAGGAATCCTCAAGCCGTTCGTGTCGGAGGCCAACCACTTCATGGTCAAGAACCACGGGGTGTTCCAGGGCTACTACTTCTGGCACTACATCGGCGCCGACAAGGACGCCCGCGAGCAGTTCCGCGACTCGGAGTACTTCACCCACACGGAGGAATTCTGCGCGAAGTACGACCAGACCGCATTCGATGCCGAGTACCGCAGCAACCCGCTCGAACACTACGAACCCCTGATCCGCCAGATCCTCCACAGCCGCTGACCCGCTCTCCCCACCCACCAGACCAGAGCCGTTTGCGTGACGTTTCCGTTGGGACGGGCCAACAGAACCGTCACGCAAACACCCTGGTTGAGGTTGTGGCCTGGTGGCGGGGGCTACCGTCGCCAGCGTGAACTACAGCCCCATCGGCGGACTCCAGCGGGCCATTGCCATGGTGCTGGCGGTGATGGTGGTCGGCACGATCGGCTACATGCTGTTCGGGCTGTCGTTCAACGACGCCGCCTACCAGACGGTCACCACGGTCACCACCGTTGGATTCCGCGAACTCGAGGAGTTCACCGACCTCGAACAGTGGTTCACCATCTTCATCATCATCGTCGGCGTTTCGACGGTGCTCTACACCTTCACCCTCGCCGTCCAAGTGGTCGTCGACGGCCAACTGCGCGACTTCCTCGGGAGGCGAATCATGGATCGAGAGATCAGCAAGCTCAGCGGGCACACCATCGTGTGCGGATGGGGGCGTGTCGGGCGAGCCGTTGCCGACGACCTTGCCGGCGCGGGACACGATGTGGTCGTGATCGACCTCAACCGAGAGCGACTCGAGAACATCCGCTTCGCAACGGTGGTCGGCGACGCCACCCTTGACTCGACGCTGCGCGAGGCCGGCGTCGAGCATGCCGGAGCGCTCATTGCGGCCCTCGAAGGCGACGCCGAGAACCTGTTCGTGACGTTGTCCGCCCGAGCGATCAAGCCCGATCTGTTCATCGTGGCGCGCGCCCGCCAGGACGAGAGTGTCACCAAGCTCTCCAATGCCGGCGCCGACCGAGTGGTCAACCCACAGGAACTCGGAGCGGCCCGTATGGCGTCGTTCGTCGCGCGGCCGAACGTGGCCGAGTTCGTCGACGTCGTCATGCACGAACGATCGCTCGAGTTCCGCATGCAGGAGTTCGACGTACCCGCCGACTCACCACTTGCGGGCATCACCCTGCGCGATGCCGATCTGCGCAAGACCACCGGCGTGCTCATCCTCGCCCTGCGACGCGTCGACGGCTCGTTCACCACCAACCCCGACCCCGACCTGGTGATCGAACCCCACGAGGTGCTGATTGCCGTCGGCACCGACAACGACATCGCCCGCCTCGACGAGCTGATCGCCCGATGACGCACGTCCTGCTCGACCTCGACGGCACGCTGTCGGACTCGTCGCTCGGCATCGGCCGATCACTCCAGCACGCATTCTCCGAGTGCGGCTATGAACCGCCGACCGAGGAACAGGTCCGTACCGTCATCGGCCCGCCCTTCGAACAGAGCTTTCCCACCCTCGGGATACCGGTCGACGACATCGAACGTGTCGTGGAGGTGTACCGCAAGCGCTACGACGACATCGGGCTGTTCGAAAACGAGGTGTACCCCGGGATCGCGGCGATGCTCGACGAGTTGCGCGGCGCCGGCCTCACCCTGTCGCTCGCCACCGCCAAACCGCAGGCGACCGCCATCCGCATCGTCGAGCACTTCGGGCTCACCGACTACTTCACCCTTCAGGCAGGCGCCACGATCGACGTCGGCTCGGGACGTCGCACGAAAGCCGAGGTCATCACCTACGCACTCGCCGAACTGGGCGTCGGGTCGACTCCACAGGATCTGGCAGGCGTGATCATGGTCGGTGACCGCGATCACGATGTGGAGGGCGCACGCCACAACGGCATCGACTGCATCGGTGTCACCTGGGGGTTCGGATCGGTCGACGAGCTCACCACTGCTGGCGTCGCCGCGCTCGTCTCTTCTCCCGCCGAAGTTGCCGCGGTGGTCGCGGCGACGTACCGTTCGAGGCGGCCATGAGCACCACCGCCGATCGTTCCAGCGCCACCACCACTGCCGCTGCAGTTTCGACGTCGGCCCCGGACCGCTTCATGCGAAGTGTCCTGCGCCTCCCCGAAGGCCAGACGGCAACGGCCGCCGAGGCCCGTTCCGCGTTCCAGAAGTCGCTGTTCATCAGCACCTGCCGATGCCTGCTGATGTACATCGTCTTCCCGTTCGTGCTGCCCGCCGTCGGCATCGCACGAGGAGTCGGCCCGTTCATCGGCTTCATCATCGGCATCCTCGCCATCGTGTCGATCACGTACAGCATCCGACGTTTCTGGCGGGCGAATCACTCGAAGCGGTGGCATTACACGATCTTCGGGCTCACCATCATCGGGTTCCTGATCTTCCTCGCCATCAAGGACATCGCCAGCATCACCTGAGCTCGCCCCTCGGTTTGAGCCTTCGGTTGCAACCGATGTCCGGGGATGGTGCATGATGTGCACCGGGCCATTGCCCGGACATCACACCGCACGACATGGGGGCAACAGTGGAAATCACCGTCACGGTCAACGGCACACCACAGACACACGACGTGGAGCCACGCCTCCTCCTCGTGCAGTACATCCGTGAGGTCGTCGGGTTGACCGGCACCAACATCGGCTGCGACACGTCGTCGTGCGGCGCCTGCTCGTTGCACCTCAACGGCGAAGCGGTCAAGAGCTGCACCGTGCTGGCCGTGCAGGCCGACGGCCAGGATGTTCGAACGATCGAGGGCATGGCCGCTGCCGACGGCACGCTGCATCCGATGCAGCAGGCGTTCATGGAGAACCACGGGTTGCAATGCGGATATTGCACACCCGGCATGGTCATGGCGGCCACGAGCCTGCTCGAGGAGAACCCGAATCCGACCGAGCAGGACGTGCGACTCGGTCTCGAAGGCAACCTGTGCCGCTGCACCGGCTACCACAACATCGTGAAATCCGTCCTCGCCGCCGCGTCGGCGAACGCCTGAGCAACCACACCGTCACACGGTGCCGGGTCAAACGTGACGTTTCGACCAAACGTCACGTTTGACCCGGCACCGTGTGACGACTGACTGGATGGGGGTCCAGCTATGACCATCACCGAGGAACCGACCGCCACCCGAGTGATCGGTCAGCGTCTACTGCGCAAGGAAGACCCGGTCCTGCTGACCGGTGAGGCCGTGTTCGCCAACGACATGAAGGTGCCCGGGGCACTCCACATGGCCGTGCTGCGCAGCCCCTACGCCAGCGCCACGATTGTGTCGATCGACACCTCCGCGGCCGCCGCGATGCCTGGCGTGCGCGCCGTGTACACCGGCGCCGACCTCGCGGACCAGTGGGCCGCACCCATGCCATGCGCCTGGGCCGTCACCGAGGACATGCTGAACCCACCGCATCACCCGATCGCCATCGAGACGGTCCACTACGTCGGCGACGGTGTGGCAGTGGTGCTCGCCGACACCGACACGATCGCTCACGACGCGATCGACGTGATCGACGTCGAGTACGACTGGCGTGAACCGATCGTCGAACTCGAAGACGCCCTGTCCGACCGCGTGCTGGTCCACCCCGACCTCGGTACGAACTCGTCATACACATGGAATCTCGTCGTCGAGGAGACCGCCGGCGACGTCCAGAAAGCATTCGACGACGCTGCCTACACAGTCAGCGAACGGTACGTCCAGCAGCGTCTCATCCCGATGGCGATGGAGCCGCGGGCGGTCGTCTCGATCCCCCAGCCGTTCGGCGGCGACATCACGCTGTACACATCGACGCAGATCCCACACGTGCTCAAAGTGATGGTCGCCGTCACGCTCGGCGTGCCCGAGCACCAGCTGCGCGTGATCGCCCCGGCCGTCGGTGGCGGCTTCGGCGCCAAGCTCGACGTGTACGCCGAGGAACTGCTGTGCGTCGCCCTGTCGCGCAAGCACGGCGTGCCCGTGCGCTGGAACGAGACACGTTCGGAGAACACCGTCGCAACCATCCAGGGGCGCGGCCAGATCCAACACATCGAACTCGCCGCCGACTCCAACGGCAAGCTCACCGCCGTTCGCGTCCGCCTCACCGCCGATATGGGCGCCTACCTGCAACTCATCACGCCGGGTATCCCGATCCTCGGCGCCTTCCTGTATGCCGGCGTGTACGACCTCCCCAAGGCCTACGACTTCTCGTGCACCGGCGTGTTCACCAACCTCACCCCGACCGACGCCTACCGCGGCGCCGGCCGCCCCGAGGCCACGTATGCCATCGAGCGGGCCATGAACGCGCTCGCGATCGAAGTGGGCGTCGACCCGCTCGAGTTCCGGCGTCGTAACTTCATCCGCAAGGACCAGTTCCCATACCAGGCGTTCACCGGGCTCGTCTACGACTCGGGCGACCACGATGCAGCAGCCACCATCGCCGCAGACATGATCGATTACACCGGCGTGCGAGCCCGCCAAGTCGAGCAGAACATCGAGGGTTCCACGAAGCGACTCGGGTTGGGGATCTCCAGCTACTTCGAGATGTGCGGCCTCGCGCCGTCACGCGTACTGGCCTCTCTCAACTATTCAGCCGGCGGCTGGGAGGCAGCGACCGTACGCATCCTGCCGACCTCCAAGGTGCAGGTTGTCACCGGCACGTCGCCCCACGGCCAGGGACACGAGACGTCGTGGTCGATGATCGTTGCCGACAAGCTCGGCATCGATCCTGCCGACGTCGATGTGCTGCATTCCGACACCGCCATCGCTCCGCTCGGCATGGACACCTACGGCTCGCGCTCGCTCCCTGTGGGGGGCGTCGCCGTGTCGATGGCGTGCGACAAGGTGATCGACAAGGCCAAGCAGATTGCCGCCCACCAGATGGAGGCGAACGTCGACGACCTCGAGTTCGTCGGAGGGGTGTTCCGCGTTGCAGGGTCGCCCGACAGGGAGATGCCGCTCGCCGCGATTGCGTTCGAGGCGTTCACCGCCCACAACCTCCCCGACGGCCTCGAGCCGAACCTCGAGGCACAGGTCACCTACGACCCGCCCAACTTCTCGTGGCCGTTCGGCACACACATGTGCCTCGTCGAGGTCGACACCGAGACCGGTGACGTCGACATCTTGGCGTACGTCGCCGTCGATGACTGCGGCAATCAGGTCAACCCGATGATCGTCGAGGGACAGGTACACGGCGGAGTCGTCCAAGGCATCGCCCAGGCGTTGTACGAAGGTGTCGACTACGACTCGGACGGCAACCTGCGCACGTCGACCCTCGCCGACTATCTCGTACCGGCGGCCAGCGACGTGCCGCCGATCACCACCGGCCACTCGGTCACGCCATCGCCGACGAACCCGCTCGGCGTGAAGGGCGTCGGCGAGGCCGGCACCATCGGCTCGGCACCCGCCGTGATGAACGCCATCGTCGACGCATTAGCGGGCCTCGGAGTCCATGATGTGGCGATGCCCGCAAGTCCGAACACGGTGTGGAATGCCATCCGCGCCGCCCAATCCACCAGCCCCAACGGAGGCACCCAGTGATTCCTGCAGCATTCGACTACGTCCGCGCCGAGTCGGCCGAGGAGGCCATCAGCCTCATCGGACAGCACGGCGACGAGGCCAAGTTCATTGCGGGCGGACACAGCCTGCTGCCGATGATGAAGCTGCGCCTCGCCCAGCCGAGCGTGTTGATCGACATCGGACGACTCAGCGATCTGTCCTACATCCGTGACGCCGGCGACCACATCGCCATCGGGGCGATGACGCGCCACATGGATGTCGAGACGTCAGATGTCCTCAACGAGCATGTGCCACTGCTCGCCCATGCTGCCGGCCACGTCGGTGACCCGCAGGTGCGTCATCGTGGCACGATCGGTGGTTCGATCGCCCACGCCGATCCGGCCTCCGATCTCCCCGCAACCACGCTGGCGCTCGGTGCCACCTACGTCGCTCAGGGCCCGAACGGCACGCGAGAGATCGCCGCAAGCGACTTCTACCAGACGTTCTTCGAGTCGGCCCTCGAAGCCGATGAGGTGCTCACCGAGATCCGGGTGCCGAAGATGAACGGCGCCGGTTGGAGCTTCCAGAAGTTCAACCGTCGCGCCCAGGACTGGGCGATCGTCGGCGTGGCCGCCTGGCGAAATGGTGATCAATCGGGCGTCGGGCTCGTCAACATGGGCGCCACACCGGTGCTCGCCACGAGCGTCGCTGCCGCCATCGCCGGCGGTGCCAGCGTGGCCGACGCCGCCGAGCAGGCCGCAGCCGACGCCGATCCGCAGGCCGACCTCAACGCCAGCATCGAGTACCGCCAGCACCTCGCCAAGGTCCTCACCCGACGCGCCCTCGAAGCCGCCTCCGCCTGATCGACGTTCACCTGGTGCCAGGCACCGGATGTACGTTCGTACACCTGGCGCCTGGCACCGGATGTAC